>CAZHBM010000120.1:0-9486 GCA_964529945.1 uncultured Anaerolineales bacterium
GTGCTGGTGCGGGTTGTGGCTGAAATGGCAGTAAAATGGCAGTAAAATTTGTGTTGGTGATTGGTATTTGGCTGGTGTGACCCGCTTAAAGCTACGTAAATATGAGTATTTTAGGCGCCCCCGGCAGGATTCGAACCTGCGACACGCGGTTTAGGAAACCGCTGCTCTCTCCCCTGAGCTACGGGGGCCTGTGCTTGCGAGCGGAGATATTCTACCCTGCTGGCCTGCAAATGTCAATCTTTTTCCGTTGCGCAACCACGACTGCAAACACCACAGTGCCCGGCCGTTGCCTCAATCGAAAACGGCCGGCCGGTCTGGATGGTGGTGGAACTCGAACATGGTCTCGATCTGTTGTGGTGTGACGCGGCCCAGGGACAGGGGCGGAATTTCGTGCCGGCCAAAGAACCGCACGTCGTCGGTCTCGATGCTGGTCGTGGCCTGGCCGCCGACAATCCGGCACAGGAAAAAGAACTTGTAGATGTGGAACGGGTTGGCGGGCACGTGCGGGTGACGCCGGCGGTCGTAGGCGGCCAGCAGGCGGACGACCTGCGTCTCGTAGCCGGCCTCTTCGCGAATCTCCCGAACCACGTTTTCGGCCGGCGATAGGCCGACGTCGGCCCAGCCGCCGGGCAGGGTCCAACCACCGTCGGCCCGCTCGCGAACCAGCAGCAGCCGCTCCTTTTCGAAGACGACGCCGCGTACGTCCACCTTGGGGGTGGCCGGCCACGGGTTGAGGGGACCATCCGGCGCCGGTGGGCTGACCAACTCTCCGCCGTGGGCGGTCATCTCGCCCGCAATATCCAGCGCAGCCTGGAAGCGCTCCTCGTCGAAGGGGCTGGTGGTTTCCTCCAGGCCGCGCCTGGCGATGCGCTCAATCTCCTCGGCCCATTGGCGGAACGAATGCGGCATGTCTTGCTCCCGTCTCCCAGCCCGGGCCGGTCTGCCCAGGCTGGATGGCACAGTATAACACACAGACACGCCGGCCGGGAAGAAAGCGCGGGCACCATCCTTCCTGCGCTCGCCGGGCCGAATCCTGCCCGGCGGATCGCCCTAGCTCATCCGGCAGTGGCGGCCAACGCATTCGTCGACGCGGCGTGCTGCTCGACGCCGGCTAAAATCGAGTGCAGCGCCTGTTTCCCTGGCTTCGGATTGCCGTTGGCGGCCAAATCACATCGCTTGCGCTACGCCGGAAATATCTTCCGGTCCCGGGCCGTCCAACCGGTCATCTCTTTCGATGGTTGCGCAAATGCCTGGGATCGGCCTACAATATCTAGGGGCTCACTGACGCTATGGGGTGTGATTTCAACGCCTCCAGCAAGGTCTTTGGGCCTTTTTTGTCAAAATGTGTCGTCGACAGAGATGGGAGGTGGGTTGCCCACGCCATTGGTGATAATTTGCACAATCGAAAAGGTGCTATATAATTGGCTGGACGATTGAAGTATGGGTGTGCCGCCCGGGCTGGCATGTGTTCGTTTGGCTCTTAGTGACAGAAACCGGCGGATTACTTGGAAAGACGCACGTCAAAGGAGAAGTACTATGATCGTAACCCAGCAGAAAGTGGCGCCGCCAGACGAGGACAGGCGATGGAAGCTGGTGAACGCCACTATGAGGCGGTACGGAAATCGGCCGCGAGCGTTGATCGAAACACTACATACCGTACAGGACGCTTTCGGATATATTGACGAGGATGCCCTGCGCTATGTGTCTGAATCGCTCCAGGTGCCGGCCAGTAAGGCCTACGGTGTGGCCACGTTTTACAATGCTTTTACCATGAAGCCCCCGGGGGAATTGACTCTGGTCGTTTGTTTGGGGACTGCCTGCTACGTGAAGGGTAGCGCCCACTTGATCGAGTTCTGCAAAAAGGAGTATGGGATCGGCGTCGAGGAGACGACTCCCGACGGCAAGTTGTCGCTCGTGGCTGCCCGGTGTGTGGGTGCGTGTGGTATGGCGCCGGTCATGATCATGGATGGTCGCGTGGTGGGCAAACTCCCGATTGACGATATGAAACAGATGATTCAGGAGTGGATGAGCAATGGCAACTCTTGAGGAAATGCACGAAATCACCGAACAGGTGTTGGATGAAGAGAAAAAGTATAGCCATCGTATCCACGTCTGCGCCGGCCCCGGATGTGTGTCTTCCGAAGAACTCATCGAGAATCTACGTGCGGAAGTGGAAGCGCGAGGCTTGAAGGACAAAATATTGGTCAAACAGGTGGGCTGTCTTCGCCTGTGCGCCAAGGGCCCGATTGTTCTCATCAAACCCGAAGAGATGATGTATCACAGTGTAAAGCCGGAAGATGCCGCAGAGATCATCGACGCCCTGGACAAGAAGCCGGTCAAACGGCTGTTGCTCGACCAGGATATTCCTTTCTTCAAGCGCCAGCATCTCAACGTGCTCAAGAACTCTGGTATCGTCGATCCGGAAAAGATTGACGATTACATCGCACGCGGTGGCTACCGGGCCTTGTACAAAGTCTTGACCGAGATGGATCCACAAGAAGTCGTCAAGGAAGTCGTGCAAAGCGGTCTGCGCGGCCGTGGCGGCGGTGGATACCCCACCGGGCTGAAGTGGAGCACGGTCGCCAAGACGATCACCGCCGACTGCAAATACGTGATCTGTAACGCCGACGAGGGGGATCCGGGCGCCTTCATGGATCGCAGTGTCCTGGAAGGAAACCCACACCTGGTGCTGGAAGGTATGGCCATTGCCGCCTACGCAGTTGGTGCGCCACGCGGTTACGTCTACGTGCGGGCTGAATATCCGTTGGCAATCAAACGTCTGCGCATTGCCATCCGGCAGGCGGAGAAGATGGGCCTGTTGGGGCACCGCATCTGCGGTACGCCGCTCGATTTTCAGATCGACCTCCGGGTAGGGGCGGGGGCCTTCGTCTGTGGCGAGGAGACGGCTCTGATCAACTCAATTCAGGGTAATCGCGGCATGCCCAGACCTCGGCCTCCTTATCCGGCCCAATCCGGCCTGTGGGGCTGTTCGACTCTGATCAACAACGTCGAGACCTTCGCCAATGTGCCCAGCATTATCAACACGGGCGCCGATGAATACGCCAAAGTGGGCACGGAAAAGAGCAAAGGGACCAAAGTCTTCGCATTGGCCGGCGAGATCAACAACACCGGGCTGATCGAAGTGCCGATGGGCATCACGCTACGCGAGATTGTGTTCGATATTGGTGGCGGTATCTCGGGCGGTAAGAACTTCAAGGCCGTGCAGACGGGTGGGCCGGCCGGCGGCTGCATCCCCGAGGAATATCTCGACACGCCGGTGGACTACGAGTCGTTGGCTCGGCTTGGATCGATCATGGGATCCGGTGGCATCATCGTCATCGACGACTCCTCCAGTATGATCGAGTTTGCCAAGTATTTTATGGAATTCAGCATGGATGAGTCGTGCGGCAAATGTGTCCCTTGTCGTGTCGGTACAGCACAGATCGCAGGCCTGTTGCAGAAATTCATCGACGGCACGGCTACTCAGTGGGACCTGTCGACGTTGGCTCATCTGTGTGAACTGGTGCAGAACACCAGTCTGTGTGGTTTGGGACAGGCGGCGCCTAATCCCGTGTTGAGCACGATGAAGTATTTCCACGATGAGTACATCGCCCAAATGCAGGATGAGACTGGCGCGGTTGCCGAGGCGTTGGAGGAGGTTAACTAATGAGTCCTACTAAGGCGGTCAAAACGCTTGTGATAGATGGGCAGGACGTCAGCGGTGTGGAAGATGAGACGATTTTGCAGGTGGCGCGTGACCACGACATCTTCATTCCCACGCTATGTGAACTGGATGGGCTATCACCGCACGGCGGTTGCCGGTTGTGCCTGGTGGAGGTGCAAGGATTTCGCAAATTGACACCGGCCTGTGTCACGCGGATTGAGGAAGGTATGGTCGTTCACACGGATACCGAGCAATTACGGGAGTACCGGCGTGCCATCCTCGAGCTTATGTTCTCCGAGCGGAACCACATCTGCGCCGTGTGTGTCTCTAATGGCCATTGCGACCTGCAGGCCATGGCGCAGCGGTTAGGCGTCGATCACGTGCGCTACAACTATCTCGACCCGCGCCTGTCGGTCGACGCCTCGCATCCGCTCTTTGAGGCCGATCACAATCGCTGTATTTTGTGTACCCGCTGCGTGCGGGTGTGCGACGAGATTGAAGGAGCGCATACCTGGGACTTGAGGAATCGCGGCATCAAGACCTTGATCACTTCCGATTACAATATGCCCTGGGGAGAATCCGACAGCTGTACAAGCTGCGGCAAATGCGTGAACGTGTGTCCCACGGGCGCGCTCTTCGAACGCGGCAAGTCCGTGGCTGAGATGGCCAAGCGACGCCAGTTCTTGCCGTATCTGGTCCTGATGCGAGAGGTAGAAAGATGAATAAGATCCGATTAGCGACAATCTGGCTCGATGGGTGTTCTGGGTGCCACATGTCTTTCCTCGATCAGGATGAGCGTCTGATCGAGTTGGCAGACAAGATCGAGCTGGTTTACAGCCCGTTGGTGGACACCAAGGAATTTCCCGAGAATGTTGACATAACGCTGATAGAGGGAGCGCTTGCGTCTCCTGAGGATATCGCCAAGGTACACAAAATCCGTGAACGAACGCGCATCCTGGTCGCATTTGGCGACTGTGCGGTCACAGGAAATGTACCATCAATGCGCAATCCGTTTGGGGTGGAGAATGTCTTGAACAGTGTCTACGTGGAGCGGGACCTGCTTAACCCTGGCGTACCCCACGAAAACGTGCCTCACCTGCTTAACCGGGATCGCCCGATCCATCGCGAGGTGAAGGTCGACCTGTTTATTCCCGGCTGCCCGCCTTCAGCGGATACCATTCATACCTGCCTGCTCGAGTTGATGGCAGGCCGCATGCCGGACGTGAGCAAGCTGTCCCGCTTTGGTGCATAGGAGAGACTGATTATGACGCAGACGATAACTATAGAGCCCATCACGCGCATCGAAGGCCATGCCAAGATCAGCCTGTTGCTGGGGGACGATGGATTAGTCCAGGATGCCAAGTTCCACAATACTCAGTTCAGGGGCTTCGAAAAGTTCGTGGAAGGCCGTCCGTTTCACGAAATGCCGTCGTTGACGGCGCGTACCTGTGGTATCTGCCCCGTCAGCCATTGCGACCAGATTCTGTCGGTCGAGATTCCGGCAACGGCCAAGAAACTTCGACGTATCTTAAACTTGGGCCAATTGATACAATCGCACGCCCTGAACTTCTTCCATCTGTCATCACCTGACTTGTTGTTGGGAATGGATGCTGATCCGGCCCAGCGGAATATCTTTGGCGTCCTGGAGAAATATCCAGACATGGCCAGAGACGGCATCCGGATGCGCCGTTTTGGCCAACAGGTCATCGAACGGCTTTCGGGGAAGCGCATCCATCCGGCCTGGGTGGTGCCCGGAGGCGTGAGTACGCCTCTGACTGAGGAAGTGCGTGACACGATCTTGGGAGAAATACCCGAAGTCAAACAGATTGCTTTGCGGACGCTCGACTGGTACAAGCAGGCCATGGCCGATTATCGTGAGTACATTCGCACGTTTGGCAATTTCCCCAGTCTCTTCATGGGCCTGGTGGACGACGAGGGCAAGCTCGAACATTATGATGGCAAGATAAGAGTGGTCAACGCCGGACGGCACATCGTGGCCGATGGCATCGATCCAAAAGACTATCAGAAGACGATCGGCGAAGCGGTTGAACCCTGGACCTACCTGAAGTTTCCGTACTACAAACCGCTCGGCTATCCGGACGGCATGTACCGGGTAGGGCCTCTGGCTCGGCTGAACATTGCCACTGAGTCGGGCGCAACGCTGGCCGACCAGGAAATGGCGGAGTTTCACGGCATGGATCTGGGAGCAGTTCTCAGCTCCTTCAATTATCATTATGCGCGCCTGATCGAAATCCTGTTTGGTATCGAAACAGTCGAGTCTTTGCTCAACGAAGCCGATATTACCAACAAGATGGTACGCGCCCAGGCCGGGGTCAACAGCCTGGAAGGGATTGGCGTAAGTGAAGCACCGCGAGGAATTCTCATTCATCACTACAAGGTGAATGAAGAAGGACTCGTCCAGTGGGCCAACCTCATCATCGCCACGGGACATAATAACCTGGCTATGAATAAGGCCGTCCAGCAGGTAGCCCGCCAGTACGTACGGGCGGATTCTCTCAACGAGGGTGCGCTCAATCGGGTAGAGGCGGTCATCCGCGCTTTCGATCCCTGCCTGGCATGTTCGACGCACGCCTTGGGCAAAATGCCATTGCAGGTCGACCTGTACGCACCTGACGGTACACTCCTGGACAGCAAATCTCGCGCTTGATTGAAGAGTGGCAGGCCGGGTGGTTCTTCACCTGAGCCATTTGTTCGAATCGAGGCCGTTGGCAGCGGATAGTGCTGCCAACGGCCTTATGATTGTCGTCCCGGGCCGAATCAACATTACGTCTATCAACGCTTTTGACCGCAAGATTCTTTTCGAGTAGAATGTAGTTTATGGTGACTGTAGCGTTCCAGGCAACAGAACGTAATCGCCTTTTCTTCGCAACCTATAGGGAGGACTGAGTGCCGGACCGATACCTGAAAGCCCGTAATTCTGAAATCCAGAAGCGGGTTTTGTTTTTGACTTCCGGTACGATGGGGCAACCGCCTGTGGTGCTCCCAGGAGGCGGCTGTAGGCTGTGGGCTGTGGTCTCCGTGATCGTTAGTTGTGCGAGCGAAGAGGCTGCTCATTGGGTTTGTTTATCTGACTCAATTACCTTATGATTAGTTGGTTGTTAGCGGAATGCAATAGGCAACGCGCGGATTTGAGGTGTTTCTTTTGGAACAGGGCATAGCAGGTATAGGATAGGTGTCCGGCGCGGGTTGTGGTCAGGCTTCAAGCGCACTGTAGGGCCTATCGTAGTAGGGTCTCCAACTAATGGGTCGATGTCCATGACATCGCCCGGCATAATAGCCGGGCAACTGTAGGCAGCGTTAATGTATTGGCTTTACCTCGGCTACACAATTGCAGCGATAGCAGGTGCGACGATTGTCAGCTGGACGGCGATCTCAGCCTGGAAGCACCGGTCGACCCCCGGGGCAAAAGCATTCTTCTGGCTCATGACAACGGTCTGCTTGTGGACTCTTCTGATCGTATTGGAATTGCTGAGTCCGGATGATGCCACACTGCTCTTCCTGGTCAAACTTGAATACATTGCCATCGTCAACATACCTCTGGCCGTATTCGTTTTCGCGCTGCAATACAGCGGCCACGGTCGATGGTTGACCGTCCCCCGCCTGTTGGTGTTGGTACTGATACCGATAGCGACGGTAATTCTAAGATGGAGCAACGCCCAGCCCGGATTGGTCTGGCAGTCTTATCGCCTGATCAGGACCGGTCCCTTCTTGCTGCAGGACGTGACCTATGGCCCGATGTTCTGGGTGCAGATGGCCTATTCTTACGCCTTGATGCTGGTTGCATCGGTGATGGTTGTGTCCCAGGTCGCGCCTTATGCCCGCTTGTACCGCCGGCAGGGGCTTGCGGTAGTCATCGGCATCGCCATGCCCTGGCTGGCCAACCTGATCTACGTGACACGGTTGAGCCCCATACCGTATCTGGACTTGACCCCTCTCGGGTTCATTGTCGGAGGGGCGGCAATGGCGTGGGGATTGTTTCGTTACCGGCTGTTGGACCTGGTACCGGTTGCCCGCGACAGATTGATTGACGGCACGCAAGATGTTATGGTCGTCGTTGACGGTTTTGGGCGCGTGGCCGACATGAATCCGGCCGGCAGACGTCTCCTCGGCACTGCTGGCGACCAGGCTATTGGCCGGCCCGTGGCCGAGGTCTTCAGTTGCTGGCCGGAGATTGCGGCCGCGGTTCAGAATGATGGCCAACGGGATTTGGTGACCGAGGTCGAGTCAGGTGAAGCGGCCGATAAGCGACAGTATGATTTGAGAATGTCTCCATTGGGCGACAATAGTCCCCGTTTCCCGGGTTGGCTTATCGTGCTACGTGATATTACCGCTCACAAGCGGGCTGACAAGCTACAGGAAGCGTTGTACCGGATATCAGAAGCAGCCAACCTCGTTCAGAATCTGGATGCGCTCTATTTTAGTGTCCACGAGGCCATAAGTAGTCTCATTCCGGCCGATAATCTGTATATCGCTTTGTATGATGAAGACAATGACGTCGTTAACTACGCGTATCACGTAGACGAGCACGACAAGGCCCCAGAGCCGGGGCCCAGCACCAATTGGTCGGATTCTCTGACCGGTTATCTATTGACCACAGGCAAGCCGCTGCTGATTTCCTCCGATGAGGATCGAGAACGGCTGCGCCGGCAGGGTGTCCGGCTGCACGGCACGAAAGCTCATTGCTGGTTGGGCATTCCCCTGCGGACGGCTACCGGGCGGACTATTGGTGCCCTGGTGGTGCAGTCGTACAATGCGGGCGATTCTTACGGCCCGCAGGATAAAGCCATTTTGGGATTCGTCTCGACACAGATTGCAATGGCAATCGAACGTAAGCAGGCCGAAGAGGCTCTGCGCCGCAGTGAACAATATTTTCGTAGCATGTTCTATGGCGCAGGTATGGGGATTGCCGTTATTGCTCTCAAAGACGGCAAGTTCGTGAACGTCAATCCGTCGCTACAAGCGATGTTCGGGTACTCAGCCGACGAATTCACCCACGTGACGTGGCGGGACGTGACACATCCCGATGATGTAGAAGACGAACGCCGGGCCGTTGCTGAAGTCCTGCGTGGGCAAAAGGAAATGGTTCAGACGGAGAAACGCTACCTGCGCAAAGATGGCCAGATTGTGTGGGGGCTGCTGACCGTTTCATTGATTCACGACAAGAACGACGAACCACTCTTTGCGATGGGAATGATTCAAGACGTCACGCAGCGCAAACAGATGGAGGAGGAGCGTCAAGCGTTACTGGCCCAGTATTTGCAGGCGCAAAAGATGGAAGCGGTGGGCCAGTTGACCTCGGGGATAGCGCACGATTTCAACAACCTGTTGACGGTGATTAACGGTTACGCTGAAAGACTCAAGAGCCTCCTACCGGCGGATGATCACCCGTCACAAGAGGCGGCGGACAAGATTGCGCGGTCCGGATGGCGGGCAGCCGAATTGGTGCGCCAATTACTTGTATTTGGCCGCAAACAGATTGAGACCCCGGAAGTGGTAAGTGTGAATGCAGTTGTGGCCGAAACTCAGAAGATGTTTCAACGGGTAATCGGTGAAGATATCGAGGTGGTTGTGTCTCTGCGTTCGGACCTGTGGTCGGTTAAAATTGACAGGACTCAACTGGAACAGATCATATTCAACCTGGTAATCAATTCTCGCGATGCAATGCCGGAGGGGGGACAGCTCTTTATCGGTACCGGCAACTATACAGTGAAAAAAGGCGATGAGCAATGGGCCGAGCTGACCCCCGCTGAGTACGCAATGTTGACCGTGAAAGATACAGGTGTTGGCATCAATGAGGAGGT
>CAZHBM010000121.1:0-9465 GCA_964529945.1 uncultured Anaerolineales bacterium
ACGACGGGCATACCTTCCTTGTGCAGACGCTGCCCATAACTCAGCGTGTCGTCCCCGCCGATGGGAATGAGCACGTCCACGTTCAGGTGCTTCAGAACGTCAAGCACGTGAGGAGTGCAATCGTGGCACGTATCGGCGTCGGGGTCGTATTCGGGCCCGCGCAGAAATTCGGGCAGGTCCTTGTTGCGAACGTGAGACGGGCGCGTGCGCGACGTATGCAGGAATGTGCCGCCGGTGCGATCAACGGTACGGACTGCGTGCTTGTCAAGGCGGATGACACACTTCCAATTGTGGCTATTGTCCTCAAGGTCGTAGTGGAGCGGACCCCACCAGCCGCGGCGGAAGCCAAGGACTTCGTAGCCCTCATCTTGCGCGCGGTAGACCAATGCCTTAATGGTTGGGTTGAGGCCAGGGACATCGCCTCCACCGGTCAGAACTGCGATTTTCATAGTCTGCTTCTCCTAAACTGAATTAAATTATTGCCGGCAGATTCGCAAAAATAGGCCGCGCAGCCCGATTGCTGACACAGCCTTTGTATCAGGGGATAATTCTGCATACACTTCTTCAGAATCGGAGTCTAGTATACTTCAGGTGAGTTTGCCTGTCAAAGAATCATTGCCGGAAGCCTTGAGTTTGGCGCGGCAGGCGCTGTCGCCGAGCAGCTTTCCCAGCTCTTTTTCGAGTTCCGGGCAGTGGCGTGTGGTTGCGTTGGGGAAATCCATCCGGCGTCGTTGGCCGCGATGAACGAAATGGAAACTGAAGGTGTCCTGACCCGGAAAACGGCTAAGCAGGTCGAAGGCCTGGCGCACGGTCTGGCGGTCGGCCAGCGAATCGTCCGTTCGGTTGATCGTGATGTCGAGATGATGAAGAGGGTCGACGGAATTGTCGTCGACCGGGGGTGCAGGCGGCCGAAACTGTACCGGCGGCACGGCGGCCGGGGGATTTTCCTTCGGCTCCGCCGGCGTAGCAATGGTAAGCGCATCGTCTGCCGACTGGCAGAGGATCTTCAGACCCTGGCCCCCTCGATTATCTACCTCCCCACGAATGACCAACACCTGGCCCTCTTGCCAAAAATCGTGGTACTGCTCGTAGACGCGGGTGAATACTACCACTTCGATGCTCCCCTGCATGTCTTCGATCTCCACGAAGGCCATCGGTTTGCCTTTTTTGGTGAAAATGCGGCGCACCGAATTGATCATCCCGACGACGGTTACCTTGTGCCCAACCATGGTCTCGTCAATTTGTCCCAGGAAACAGGTGACCGCATCTTTAATGCGGCCGGCCAGCGGCTGGGTGGGGTGTTCGGAGACGTACACGCCGACCAGTTCCTTCTCCCAGCCCAGGATTTCGCGACGGCTGATCTCCTGTGTTTCGGGCAGTGGATACAGCATGGATTGGGAAATCGGGGCCTCGAAGCCACCGGCCTCGAATAGACTCATCTGGCCGACGGATGCCGCCTGGTGCGTCTGGGCCGACAGGCCCAGCATGCGCTCGATGACCGACAGCAGTTGAGCGCGCTGCCCAAAGACCTGCAATGCGCCTACCTTGATCAGGCTTTCCAGTGCGCGCCGGTTCACCTGGCGCAGGTCAACCCGTTGGCAGAAGTCGTCCAGGCCGGTAAACGGGCCGTCCACGGCCCGTGCCTGCAGAATCACGTCGATGGCGCCTTCACCGACGTTCTTGACCGCACCCATCCCAAAACGAATGGTCGGCCCATCGGAGGTATCTTCGATGACGAAATGAATGTGACTGTGATTCACGTCGGGCGGCAGGATCGATATGCCCATCGCCCGGCATTCGCTGATCAGAACACCGACTTTGTCGCCGTTGTTTCGCTCCACCGTCAGAAGGGCCGTCATATATTCCACGGGATAGTGAGCTTTGAGATAGGCGGTCTGGCAGGTAATGACAGCATAGTCGGCGGCGTGGGCCTTGTTGAAGCCGTAACGGGCAAAATACTCGATGTCGTCAAATATCTTGCCGGCAGCCTCTTCGGGGATGCCTCTGTCGACAGCCCCTTGGACGAATTTCTCGCGGTGCTGCAGCAGCGCCTCTTTCTTCTTCTTACCCACCGCGCGGCGCATAAGGTCGGCGTCCCCGGGGCTATAGCCCGACAACTGCGAGGCGATCTGCATGATCTGCTCTTGGTAGACGATGATGCCGTAGGTTTCGGCGAGAATCGGCTCCAGAGCCTGGTCGTGGTACTCGACCCGTTCGATGCCGTGCATGCGGTCGATGTATTTGTCGATGTACTCCATGGGGCCGGGGCGATAGAGACTGATGGTGGCAATGATGTGCTCGAAGCGGGACGGCTTCATCGTGGTCAGTACACGCCGCATACCGGCAGATTCGACCTGGAAAATGCCCGTCACGTTGCCGCTGCTGAGTAGCTCGAAGGCTTGTTTGTCGTTGACCGGAATCGTGGCCAGGTCAAGCGCGACGCCGTGCCTTTCTTTGATCAGGTCGCAGGCTGTGCGCATAATGGTCAGTGTCGACAGCCCCAGGAAATCGACCTTCAGCAGGCCGATGGCCGATTCCAGGACCTCCATCGTATACTGGGTGACGAGCCCTCCCTCGTTGCCTTTTGTGGGCCGGTGCAGGGGCGTGTACTCCACCAGCGGCTTGTCGGCAACGATAACGCCGGCCGCGTGGGTGCTGGCGTGGCGCGCCAGGCCTTCGAGGTGGGTGGAGGTATCTATCAGCTGCCGGACGTAGTCGGATGAATCGTACAGTTCCTTGAGGTCGGGCGATTGCTCCAGGCCGTCGCTGATCTTGACCTTGGGGCCTCCGGGGATCAGCTTGGCTATGCGGTCGACCTCGGGCAGAGGGATGTCCAATGCCCGCCCGACGTCGCGGATGGCCGCGCGCGCACCCATGGTGCCGAAGGTGATGATTTGGGCCACGTTCTCCTGGCCGTACTTCTCGATGGTGTAATTGATCATCTCGTCACGGCGGTCGTCGGGATAGTCCAGGTCGATATCCGGCATACTGACGCGGCCCGGGTTCAGGAAGCGCTCGAACAGGAGTTGGTTGGCCAGCGGATCGAGGTTGGTAATGCCGGTGGCATAGGCCACCAGGCTACCGGCGCCGGAACCGCGCACGTTCCACCAGATGTCTCGAGAACGCGCGAACTCACACAGGTCCCACACGATCAAGAAATAGGTGTCGAATCCCATGTCGTGGATGATCTTCAACTCGTGCTCTTTGCGTTCCTGAATTTCGGCGTCGGCGGCACGGGTTCCGTAGCGGCGTTGCAGGCCCTCGTCGACCAGAAAACGCAGGTAGCCGGCCGGATCATATCCCTCGGGCACCTCGAAGGGTGGCAGATGGTAACCGTCCGGGTCAAGGTTGACGTCGCACATTTCGGCGACCGCCAGCGTATTGAGCAGGCTGTCGGGCCGTTCTCCGAACAAGGCCAACATCTCGTCGCGACTCTTGAGGTAGTAGCTGTCGTTGTGCATGCGCATCCGATTGCTGTCGTTCACGAGAGCGGCGGTTTGCACGCACAAGAGCACATCGTGGTATTGGGCATCCTGCTGTTTGACATAGTGGACGTCGTTGGTGGCCAACAGGCGAACCTGGAATTCGTCCGCCCATTCCACCAATTGCCGGTTGACCTGGGTGAGTTCAGGGATATCGTGTTCCTGTAACTCGATGAAGAAGCGCTCGCGCCCGAAGATGTCCAACCACCAGGTCAGACGTTGGCGCGCCAGGTCGGTCTGGCCTTGATTGAGCAGCCGCGGGATCTCTCCGGCCAGGCAGCCGGTGGTGGCGATGAGGCCTTCGTTGTGGGCTTCCAGGAATTCGCGGTCGATGCGCGGTTTGTAGTAGAATCCTTCCAGTTGGGCGGCCGACGCGATGCGCAAAAGGTTCTTGTAGCCGATATCGTTTTGGGCCAGCAGCAGGAGATGAAAACTCTTGTTGTCCTTGCCGGCTTCCTTGTCGCTCATACGCCGATCAATCGGGGTCAGATAGGCCTCGATGCCGACGATCGGTTTGACGTTTTCTGCCTTGGCTGCCCGGTAGAAGTCGATGGTGGCGTACATCGTGCCGTGATCGGTCAATGCCAATGCCGGCATGCCCAATGCGGCCGATCGTGCCACCAGCGATTTGACTCTTGCCAGGCCGTCCAGGAGGGAATATTCGCTGTGGACGTGAAGGTGAACGAAGTCGCTCATAGCCTGGCATTATACCATGAGCCGGCCGAATGGCTCAACTCGGGAGTCCGCTGAAGGCATATCCCGCCCTCTTGGTGGAAAACGAGAAGAGCCGGTGGGCGGTTTCATCAATTTTTTTGTGAGTGGAAGGCTTGGGGACTACCAAAAACCGAGTTTTTCATGTATAATAGAGATTACATAACCTATCCAATTGTCTGGTGTTTATCGTGCCTGAATTGCCTGAAGTAGAAACCGTCGTACGCCGTATCCGGCCGGACCTGGTGGGAAGCCATTTCACCGGGGTGTCCGTGTTGTGGGAACGTATGGTCCAAACGCCGCTGGAGGCGTTTTACCGCGACCTGCCCGGGCGTACGATTTTGGCGGTGGACCGGCGCGGCAAGTACCTGGTGTTGACCTTGTCGGGCGGTTTAACGTTATTGCTGCATTTGAAAATGACCGGAGACCTGCGTGTGGTACCGGCCGAGACCGAAGCAGACCCCTATGCCCGCATCATCTTCGGTCTGAATGCAAATCGCCAACTGAGATTCCGCGATCCGCGCAAATTCGGCCGAGTGTATCTGACGGCAGAGCCGCAGGTTGTGCTGGGTAAATTAGGACCCGAGCCGCTGGGCGAGGCGCTTTCCGAAGACGCATTTGTCGAGCGGCTGAACGGGCGCCGGCGTAAAATCAAACCTTTCCTGTTGGACCAGTCTTTTGTGGCCGGATTGGGAAATATCTACGCCGATGAAATACTGTTTGCCGCCGGTATCCACCCCAGTCGACGCACCGACGATTTGTCTGACGAAGACAAGCACCGGCTCTATCATGCGATGCGGGCGGTGCTTCGCCAGGCGATTGGACAACGCGGTTCGACGCTGGCCGATAGAATGTATAGGGGCGGCCAGTACCAAGAACAGCTTCAGGTATATGACCGGGAAGGGGAGCCGTGCGCCGCCTGTGGGACGAAAATTGTCCGCATTCGCCTGGCGCAGCGTTCGGCCCACTTCTGCCCTAAGTGCCAGACATAGGCGGAAAGGATCGACAACCATGGAGCAATTAGCCTCGCTGGAGCCCGATCAGTTACTGCAGGTGTTGGTGGTTATCGGAGTCTGTGCGCTGGCGTTGGTGGTGCTCATTGCCGGCTACCTCACGTTCGTTGTACGCACCAATCGTAGGAAGGCCAAAGCTGAGGCCCTGGCTGTGGGGGAAACGACGCCGATGGCGGTCGAGGTCGGCTTGGAGAGCGGCCTTGATGAACGACTGGCCTTGTTGGGTGACCCGAACCCACAAGCGGCCACGGATGAGCAAACGGCCGGCCCCACCGACCTTCCCTTGGAGTCCGAGTTCGACGTGACCTCCAGGCTGTCGGGCGTCGGCCGTGATGCCTGGGCATCGGGCATCGCATCCGCCGGCCGGGAGCCGCCGGCGCCTCCCGGCGAGACGGTGCTGCGGCTGACGATGGCGCCCGACGGGGACCGTTTCTGGGTCGAGGCGGCCGGTGACCGGTTGCATTCCCTGAACGATGTGCGCGATCGGGCGGTAGCCAAACGCATTCTCCAGGCGGTGACCTGGGCGCTCCGTTTCAGCAGGGGCCTGTCGTTGGCCGATGACGGCGTGAAAGCGATCAAACTGCCGCCCACCGAGTCGGTTCCTGTGCCGGCGACCTTTGGTGACAGCTCCCTGGTGCCCGAAATGGGCGAGATTTTTCGATTATGCAGTCAACCGTCGTCTCAGGAATTCTGGGTCCAGGTTAACAATGTGTGGTACCGGTCGCTAGCCGAGGTGCAGGATAAGCAGGTCGGTATGCGCATCCTGGAAGGTATCACGCGCTTGCTGCAATTCAGTCGAGGAAGCCTGGCTTCCGACGAAGGTGTCTCGCAGGTGGCGATACCATCTCTGGGCGTTTCCCAGCTTCGTTTTGCGAGTCTGGCCTCGCCTCCTCAGGCACCACAACCGGCCGCGGCGGAGCCCGAGTCGGCGGAAGTCTCGGCCGACACTGCGGCCCAGCGCGAAGCTCAGGAGAAATTCATTCAGAGCCTGATCGAACAAAACCAGCGCCTGGCGGCGGAAACCGCCCAGCCTGTGGGGCGACGGCTGCGTCCCGTGGCTGTTACAAGACCGAGTGAGGAACCATCGACGTTCAACCTGGTGGGAGACGTGGACCGCATCTTTCAGGGTAAGTTGGCGGCTTCTCCGCTGGCGGACGTAGACGCAGCCATCGTGTGTGGGCCGGAGGGCGCGGTGCGGATCAGGGTCGGCGCAAAATACTACGAGGCACCGGACGACGTGCCGGACGAAAGATTGCGCCGGATCATCAAGGCTGCGATTGCCGAGTGGTAGCCGGCTTCAGTCTCCGGGAGGCGAATCGCTTTTCAGGATTGTCGTCAATTGCTGCTCAAAACTGTCCACCAGTCGCTGACGTTCCTCTGGAGGGAGGAAAGCACCTCGAGCGGCATTCAGGATGAGTTGTTTCAAGACCTCTGGCGAGATGCCAATTTCCCTCACGGCGACGCGATACTCGTCCGTCAACGTGATGTTGGAGATACCGGGGTCGTCGGTATTGATCGTTACCCGCAGGCCGCCTTGATGGTACCTCAACAGCGGGTGCTGTTTGAAGGTGACCACGGTGCCGGTCTGCAGGTTGCTGGTGGGGCACATTTCCAGCGTGACGGCGTCCCGGCGAAGCAACTCCAGAAGGTCACTGTCCTCGTAGGCTCTTACCCCGTGGCCGATCCGTTCGGCCCCCAAAAGTTCAATCGCCTCACGAATATTGGTGGCCGGGCCAGCCTCACCGGCGTGAATGGTGACGTGTAACCCCTCAGAGCGTGCCCACTGGAAGATTGGGGCAAAACGGGTGGCGCGGTAGCTAATTTCGTCCCCGGCCAGGTCAAGAGCAACCACGCCCTGGTGACGAAAGGCTACCGCCGTCTCGGCCAGCCGGCGAGCGACCGACAGCGTTTCGTCGCGTCCGACCTGGATGATCAGTCTGACCTGAATGTCGTGATCGCATTGGGCGCGTTCGAGGGCAGTGATGACCCATTCTGTCACTTCTTCGTAGGTGAAGCCCTTTTCTTTGGCCAGAGCCACCGGGTTGAAGCGCAATTCCAGATATTTTACGTTGTCGGTGGCAGCATCTTCAATGCTCTCGTAGGCCAGGCGTATGATTGTATCCTGGTCGGCGTAGAACTGGCGCAGGAGTCGAAACTTGCCCAGGAAATTGTAGAAATCCAGCGGCTCATCAACTACCTGAACGTGGGGCCTGAGTTCCTCAGGCTCCACGCTGGGTAGATCCATGCCGTTTTCCCGGCCGATTTCGGCCAGCGTGTGCAACCTCAGACTGCCTTCAAGATGGCGATGGAGATCAATCTTGGGCCAGGCTGCAAGCGATTTTTCCAGTTGGCTGAAGAGATGGACTCTGGTCACGCGATCAAAACACTTTCGTCCTTCTGCTGCTAACGGCTTAACACGCAGTCACCGCTCAATAGACTGTAGGCGACCGGTACCTCAGCGGCTTCGCTTCCGAGACGAACGCTGGCGTTGGCGTCCCGTACCGGAACCGGCTGCCTGGCCGGCCGGCTGTGGCTGGCCGGTGGAGCCTGATTCCATATCCTGCTTCATATGGCAATGCTTGTACTTTTTGCCGCTGCCGCACCAACACGGGTCATTTCGACCGGGGTGTTTGGGTGCTTTGGCGGCCTGGCTGCCGCCATCATCACCGCTACTGCTGGGGTGAACGGCCCGCATCTGACGGGGTTGTGGCGCAGCCACCAACTGAGCGTGGTAGATGGCGTGAATAATTTCCTGCTGGATATCGTTCATCAGCTGGTTGTACATGTCGTAGCCTTCACGCTTGAAAGATACCAACGGATCCTGCTGGCCAAACGCTCTCAGCCCAATACCTTCACGCAATACGTCCAGGTTGGTTAGATGACGCACCCACAGCCGGTCGACCACCCGCAGCATCACGATGCGTTCCACCTGGCGCATCACTTCGGGGCCCAACGTCTCTTCCTTGGCCTTGTACAACTGCTCTGCCAGATCGGTCAGTTCATCCTCGATCTGGTCGGGATCCATGCCCTGCCAACGGGCGGCGGTCATCGTTGCCGGCAAGGGGAAGATGGTTCTTACCGTGCCGTGCAGTGTGCTCAGGTCCCACTCGTCAGCGGTTTCGCCGGCCGTTGCAGCGGCTACCAGGCGCTGCAGCTCCTCCACCACCATGGACAGGATGCTGTCGCGCAGGTTGGTGCTGGTGATGATCCGGCGGCGTTGGGCGTAAATTACCTCGCGTTGCTGGTTGACGACATCGTCGTATTCGAGCAAATGCTTGCGAATGTCGAAGTTGTAGCCTTCAACCCGTGTCTGCGCGCTCTCGATGGACTTGCTGATCATACCGGCTTCGATGGGAACATCATCGTCGACGCCCAAGGTTTCCATCAGGCCGGCGACGCGCTGGCCGCCGAAACGTCGCATCAGTTCGTCCTGTAGCGACAGGAAGAAATGACTGCTGCCGGGGTCTCCCTGGCGGCCGGCGCGACCGCGCAACTGGTTGTCAATGCGGCGCGCGTCGTGCCGTTCGGTACCTACCACGTGCAGACCGCCCATCGCCAATACTTTGGCGCGGTTGGCCTGGCACAAATCGTATTTCTCCTTGAGCACTTCCGCCCAACGGGTGTTATGACGCGTGAGCGGGTCCTGGCCCTTGCGCAACATGTCCAGCGTCTCGTTCCAGGCGAGACTGGGGATTTCCGTCAGGTCGAAGCCTTCCATACGCAGCGCGTCACGGGCCATACCTTCCGGATTGCCGCCGAGGAGAATGTCGACGCCCCGGCCGGCCATATTGGTGGCGATGGTCACCGCACCGGGTACACCTGCCTGGGCGACGATCAGGGCCTCGCGCTCGTGCTGCTTGGCGTTGAGGACGTCGTGGGGGACACCATAACGATTGAGCAATTTGGAGAGGTGCTCGGACGTTTCGATAGCTACCGTACCGACCAATACAGGCCGGCCCTGGTTGTATTTCTCGGCGATCTCTTCCACAGCGGCCTTGAACTTGCCTTGAGGGTTCTTGTACACCTGGTCGGGATAGTCGATGCGCTTCCAGAAGACAGTCTGTTTGTCGGGAGTGACGTACTGGACGATTTCAGCTCCGTGTTCCTTGTGGGTTACCGTCTCCAGTTCGCCCTGCATCGCCCGATATTCGACGTTGGTCGGCAGCACGACGACGTCCAGGTCGTAAATCTTGCCGAACTCTTCGGCCTCGGTCGCCGCCGTTCCGGTCATGCCGGCAAGCTTATTGTACATACGAAAA
>CAZHBM010000122.1:0-9453 GCA_964529945.1 uncultured Anaerolineales bacterium
CCGTCTGGTTCATCATCTTGCAGCCCATTGGCTTTCTCTGCTATTTCATCAGCGGCATGGCGGAAGCCGGGCGGTCGCCCTTCGACTTGCCCGAGACGGAAAATGAGTTGGTGTCGGGCTTTATGACTGAATATGGTGGCATGAAGTTCGCCCTCTTCTTTATGGGCGAATATATCCATATGATCACCATCAGCGCATTGGCAACTGTGTTTTTCCTGGGCGGCTGGTACGGGCCATTCGTCAATCAGCTGCCCATCTTGGGCGTTTTCTACTTTGTGATCAAGGTGGCTGCGATGATTTGCCTTATCATCTGGATACGCGCCAGCTTGCCACGTGTACGCTTCGATCAGTTGATCGCGTTTTCTTGGAAGCTTATGCTGCCTCTGGCATTGCTGAACCTGATATTGACGGGATTGGCAGTTGCGTTAATCGGTTAGGATGACGACGGTGAGTGAAGGCTGGAGTATGCTCAAAGAAATCGGGATAGGCGCCTACGAAATCGTCAGGGCGATGCTGGTTACCCTGAAATATATCCTCGTCCGTCCGGTGACCAACCAGTACCCATACGAACCGGTGGCGGTGTACCCGCGTTTTCGGGGACGGCACGTGTTGAAACGTTACGACAATGGGTTGGAGCGCTGCATCGGCTGTTCGTTGTGCGCGGCAGCCTGCCCGACCAACTGTATCCTGGTGATTGCCGGCGAGAACACTGACGAAGAGCGCTACTCCCCCGGAGAGCGCTATGGCAAAGTGTACGAAATCAACCTGCTGCGCTGTATATTCTGCGGCTACTGCGCCGAGGCCTGTCCCACCGAAGCCATTGTGCTGGAACACGACTTTGGGCTGGCTGTCTACGACCGCTGGGACTCAATCATCACCCGGGAGGAATTGCTGCAACCACACGATCCGCCCTACGTGCAGATACGCAGTGACCAACAGTGGCAGGAATCAAACACCAATTGGCAAACGGGCAAGTTCAAGAACAAGTAGTGGCAACCGGTTAGTTAGATCGAGGCTTTGATGATACAACAACTGGAAACTGGATTGTTTCTGGCCGTGGCAGTGGTAGCCGTTATCGCTGCGTTTGGCGTCGTGTTCACCAAAAACGCCGCCTACAGTGCACTGTGCCTGCTACTGAATTTCGCCATGTTGGCCATATTGTACCTGATGTTGAACGCACAGTTTATCGCTATGGTGCAGATTCTGATCTACGCTGGCGCCGTGGTGGTCCTGTTTCTCTTCGTGCAGATGTTGCTGGGCACCGGCAGCCCGGTGAGCTTCGTTCGACTGATAACGCCACGCACCGCGCTAATCATCCTGGCCGCCATTGTGCTGTTGACTTTGATCGGCGGTGTGGTGTTCGAGGAGCCGATCCGCGGTGCCGTGGGCAACGCCACAGCCGAACAGATCGCCAGCGTTGGCCAGACAGAGGCCATCGGCATCGAGCTATACACCAAATACGTGCTGGCCTTCGAGTTGACCGGCCTGCTGATGCTGGTCGGATTGGTTGGCGCAATCGTGCTCGGCCAACAGTGGCACCTCGGTAGAGATTACAAGTCCGTGGGGCAGGTGCGGGAGATGCGGGAGGAGGAAGAAGAGACGTTATGACAGTATCTACGTCCTGGTTTTTGCTCTTGGGTGCCATCATTTTTGTCATTGGGGCTGCCGGCGTATTGATCCAACGCAACCTGTTGATCGTCTTGATGTGTATCGAGTTGATGCTAAACGCCGTCAACCTGACCTTTATTGCATTGTCGAGGGAGTTGGCCTCACTCAGCGGTCAGGTATTTGTGTTTGTGACCATCGTGGTAGCGGCTGTGGAAGTGGCCATTGGACTGGCGATCTTGATAGAACTTAATCGGCTGCGTGAGACGGCGGATATTGAAGACGTGTCATCGCTAAAAGGGTAAACGGATAGATATGGCTCATTACATCTGGCTCGTCATCGCCTTACCGCTAATAGGCGCTCTGGTCAACGGTTTGTTCGGTCAGAGGCTGGGCCGTGGCTTCGTGAGCATCGTCGGGGCCGGCAGCGTCGCCTTGGCCTTCGTGGCCGGCCTTGTGACCTTTGTCAACCTGCTCGGCCTGCCGGCCGACGGCCGGGCGATCACTGTGCCGGTATGGCAATGGATAAGCATCGGCACGCTGCAGGTCGGCGTCACGCTTTTGATCGACCAACTATCATTGCAGATGGTGCTGGTCGTCACCGGCGTGGGTTTCCTGATCCACGCTTATTCCATCGGCTATATGGAACACGAAGACGACCGTATGTATGCGCGTTTCTTCGCCTACCTCAATCTCTTCGTGGCGTCGATGTTGCTGCTGGTACTGGCCGACAATTACCTGTTGATGTACGTCGGTTGGGAGCTGGTTGGCCTGTGTTCCTATCTTTTGATCGGCTTCTGGTTTCACAAAGGAGACGAGGAACAAGCGCCTGTCGAACTCAGCGATGGCGAACAGGTGCCAGTACCTGCCAACCTCAACCCGGCTGATTCGGGCAAGAAGGCCTTCATCGTCAACCGTATCGGCGACTTCGGTTTCGCGTTAGGCGTCTTCCTCATCTGGACCGTTTTCGGTACGCTGAATTTCTCCGAAGTCTTCAGCAATGCCGGCAACGTGCCCGTGGCTGTCTTGACTGTCATTACGCTGTTACTTTTCGTCGGCGCCACCGGCAAAAGTGCCCAGTTGCCGCTGTACGTGTGGCTGCCCGACGCAATGGCCGGCCCGTCGCCGGTGTCGGCTTTGATCCACGCGGCGACAATGGTCACCGCCGGGGTGTATATGATCGCTCGCAGCCATGTCCTCTACAGCCTGGCACCGACCTCATCCCTGGTGGTGGCCACTGTGGGTGGGGTGACGGCACTCTACGCAGCCAGCATCGCCCTGGTACAAATCGATCTGAAACGCGTATTGGCTTATTCGACCATCAGCCAGTTGGGCTACATGTTCCTGGCAGTCGGAGTCGGCGCCTACACGGCCGGTATCTTTCACCTGACCACGCACGCCTTTTTCAAGGCGCTGCTCTTCCTGGCCGCCGGCAGCGTGATGCACAGCCTGCACGACGTCCTTGATATGCGTCGTATGGGCGGCCTGCGCAAAAAGATGCCGCGTACCTTTTGGACTTTTCTCTTTGGCGGACTGGCGCTGGGCGGTTTCCCGCTGACGGCTGGATTCTTCTCCAAGGACGAAATATTGCTCAAAGCCTTTGAATTTTCGCCCTGGCTGTGGCTGTTGGGTATTGCCGCCGCCCTGATGACGGCTTTCTACATTTTCCGAGCGCTGTTCATTTCCTTCTGGGGCCGGCCGCGTGACTGGGAGCTATACGGTGAGGCCCACGAATCGCCCGGCATTATGACCTGGCCGTTGTTGATTCTGGCCGGGTTGGCCCTGGTGGGTGGTCTAATCGGCCTGCCGCGAGTTACGGGCGCGACCAACGTGCTGGACGAATGGTTGGGGCCGGTATTCGCTGCCACTTCGACAATCGGTCCGGCCGCCCAAGCCCACGCACTGAGCGCCGGCTTTGAATGGGTCCTTCTGGCCGTCTCAAGCACAATGGCCATATTGGGTATCGGTCTGGCCTACTGGTTCTACGTGGCCACGCCCGACATCCCCGGTCAATTGACGCTCAAGTTCAAGGGCCTGTTCAAGCTCTTGATCAACAAATACTACGTCGACAATGCGTACGATACATTGCTGGTGAATCCGGCCAAACAACTGGCCCGCTTCCTGGCCACGGGCGTTGACCGCAAGTTGATCGACGGCTTTATTGATGGCAGCGCTCGCCAGGTAAGCCATTTCGGTGGCTGGCTGGCCCAGCTGGAGACCGGTCTGATTCCCAATTACGCATTGGCAATGTTCCTGGGAACGCTGGCAATTGTGGCCTACTTCTTGCTGAGATAAAACGCGTCTGACCTGCCGGTGAACGGGCGACGGGTTGCAAAGACAATCTGGTGACCTACCTGGAGTGATATCGGGGATACGATGAATCAACTAGGGATTCCAATCATATCGATGGTGCTGGCAATACCTGTGGTTGGGGCGGCCGTGGTGGCAATCATACCGCGGGACCGCCTTAACCTGATCAAGGGTGTCTCGTTGTTCACAACGCTGGCGACGCTGGCTCTATCCGTGCCGCTGTACACGGCCTATGATACCGGCGCCGGCGGCTTCCAGTTTGAAGAATCGACCCACTGGATCGCGTCATTGAACATCGGCTACCACGTGGGCATCGACGGCATCAGCCTCTTCCTGGTACTGCTAACCACCTTGCTCAGTGCACTGGCGGTGCTCAGTTCCTGGTCGGCCATCAAGGAGCAGGTCAAGCAGTATATGGTGCTTATGCTCCTGTTGGAGACCGGTATGTTGGGCGTATTCGTCTCCCTGGACCTGTTTCTGTTCTACGTCTTCTGGGAAGCCAGCCTGATCCCAATGGCATTGCTGATCGGTCGCTGGGGAAGCACGCGGCCCGTCTACGCCGCCATCAAGTTCTTTTTGTTCACGATGATCGGCAGCGCCTTTATGTTAGTGGCATCGATTGTGCTCTATCTGTGGGGCGGCGGCACCAGCGATTTGCCGACGCTTCTGGCCACCATCCCCGGTATGCTGCCTCAGTGGCTGCAGGTGTGGCTGTTTGTCGCCTTTGCGGTGGCCTTTGCCGTCAAAGTACCTCTGTTTCCACTGCACACCTGGCTGCCGGCGGCCCACGTTGGCGCTCCGACGGCCGGCTCGGTGATTCTGGCCGGCGTGTTGCTCAAAATGGGCGCCTATGGTTTCTTGCGCTTCGCCATCCCGCTCTTTCCGCAGGTGGCGGTACAGTTTGCGCCCTGGCTGTCGGTGCTGGCGTTGATCGGCATCATCTATGGGGCGCTGGTAGCCCTGGCGCAGGACGACATCAAGAGCCTGGTCGCCTATTCCAGTATCGCCCACATGGGGTTCATTGTCCTGGGCATCTTTGCGCTCACTCCCCAGTCAGTTAGCGGTGCGGTGCTGCAGATGGTCAACCACGGCATCAGCACCGGCGGCCTGTTCCTGCTGGTGGGCGTGCTTTACGAGCGTCGTCACACACGCAAGTTGAGTGACTTCGGCGGTATATGGGTCAAGGTGCCGGTGTTTGGATCGTTCTTCATCCTGACCGCCCTATCGTCCATGGGGCTTCCGGGGTTGAACGGGTTTGTGGGCGAATTCACCATTCTCTTGGGCACCTTCCAGGTAAACGTCGTTCGGGCAGCCATCGGTACCTTCGGCATCGTGTTGGCAGCCTGGTATTTGCTGACGGCCGTACGCCGGACATTGTTCGGCCCGCTCAATATGGAAAACAACCATCTGACGGATATGAACCTGCGCGAGATTGTGACTATAGCGCCGCTGGCGGTACTCTTCTTTGTGATCGGCCTGTTTCCCAATCTATTGTTCAACATAATCAACCCGCCGGTACATAGCCTGACCGCCCTGGCCGACCAGGTAGGTACGATTGTAAAGGTTGTCCAGTAGGTAGAAATTGGGGCTGATTTGTTAGCCCTACCCGTTCTTGACAGACGGTCAACTGGAGATAAGTGCAGACTACATTTTGTTGCCGGACGGTACCACCGTTCTGTGAGAGTGATTATGACTATTGACATTCCAACGTTAGACTTCGCCGCGGTTATCCCGGTGCTGACCATTGTGATCACCGGCATCTTGGTGTTACTGTTTGACCTCTTTGTGGAGGAAAAACGTGCACTGGGCATTTTGGCATTGGTCGGCGTAGTTGTCGCCATCGTCTTCACGGCAATCTTGTGGCCGGGAAGCGGGCGCAACTTCCAATCTATGCTGGTTGCCGATGGCTACGCACTGCTATTCGATTTCGCCTTCTTGATAACCGCCGGGTTAGGCTTGCTGGTGTCTATAGACTATTTGAGCGCGAAAGGGTTGCAGCAGGGATCCTACTACGCCCTGCTGCTATTCGCCACGAGTGGCATGATGGTGATGGCGGCCGCCACCGATTTGATCATCATATTCCTGGGACTGGAGATTATGTCGGTGTCGCTGTACATCCTGGTAGGCTTCAACCGCCGGCAGATGGCCTCGGTTGAAGCTGCCCTCAAATACTTCATCCTGGGTTCGTTTGCCGCCGCTTTCTTCCTGTACGGCGTGGCCCTCACCTACGGCGCGGCCGGCAGCACCAATCTCAGTCAAATCGGCGCCTGGTTGGCCGCCAACGGGGTCCTGACGGATGCTTTGGCATTGGCCGGACTGAGCCTGCTGCTGGTCGGATTTGCCTTCAAGGTAGCCGCCGTTCCATTTCAATGGTGGACTCCAGATGTGTATCAGGGTGCACCGACGTCGGTAACCGCTTTTATGTCGGTGGGGGCCAAGTTGGCCGGCTTTGCCGCCCTTGTCCGCTTGCTGCAAGCCGCCTTCAACCCAACTTACAGTGAAAGCTGGATGCTGGTACTGGCTATCCTGGCAGCGTTAACGATGACCGGAGGCAATCTGGCCGCCCTGCTGCAAAAAGACGTCAAGCGTATGCTGGCTTATTCCAGCATCGCCCACGCCGGCTACATTCTGGTTGGCATCGCCGCTGCCAATGCATCCGGGGTACGGGGCGTCCTCTTCTATGCAGTGGCCTATACCTTCATGACCGTTGGTGCCTTCGCCATCGCCTGCGTTGTGGAACGCCGCGAAGATTTCAGCAGTCGTTTGGAAGCCTTTGCCGGGCTGAGCCGCTATCGCCCCTGGTTGGCGGCTGCTATGGCCGTCTTCATGTTTTCCTTGACAGGCATTCCGCCGCTGGTGGGATTCTGGGGCAAGCTGTTCGTGTTCCGGGCTGCGGTCGAGGCCAACATGTCGTGGTTAGCCATCCTCGGAGTTGTCAATAGTGCCATATCCACCTATTATTACCTCGGCGTTGTGGTACAGATGTATATGCAACCGGCCCAACCGGCATCCGAAGCCAAGGAAGCGGCGCCCGAGGAGACAGCAGCCCCGCCGAGAAACGCCGCCCTTTACGTCAGCGTGCTGGTGGCCGGAGTTGCTACCGTCGTGCTGGGGCTATGGCCGGGCGTGATTGCCAACCTGGTGGCTTCGTTACCGATCAAATAACCATATCCCTCTTCTTTCTGTACCTCACGATGCCCCCCATCCATGGGAGAATCTCTGTTTGTGGAAAGGAATTTTTTCTCGTATGGGCAGACTTTTGTCTTCCGGTGGAAAAATGGCGGTCATACGCGCGTATGCCGTGCACTTTTACACCAGCCTAGGGTTGGTGGCCGCTTTGTTGGCCCTGATTGCCACTGTCAACGGTCGACCGCGGGATGTGTTTGTCTTCCTTGGACTGGCGCTGTGGATTGACTCGACTGACGGCACACTGGCGCGGGGTTGGGACGTGCGCATTTGGACGCCGCGCTTTGACGGCCGCAAGCTGGATGATATTACCGATTACCTGACCTACACCTTTGTTCCGGTGTTTTTTGCCTACCAATATGGGGTTGTGAGTCGCGAGTGGCTGTGGGTGCTGGCCATCGTGTTGTTGTCCTCGGTATACGGGTTTTGCCAGAAAGCGGCCAAGACAGACGACGGCTATTTCACCGGTTGGCCTTCCTACTGGAATATGGCCATCTTCTACATGTACATCGTGCACGGAAACCCGGTAGTCAATGCCTTCATTTTGCTGTTGTTGTCGGTGATGGTGTTTGTTCCCATCAAGTACATCTACCCCTCACGCACGCCGGTCTTTCACAAATTAAACATCGGTCTGGGTGCCTTCTGGTTCGTCACCTATTGCCTGATACTGGTCAATTTTTATCACCTGGATCTGTGGTTGGTGTATATGTCGTTGATTTATCCGGCATACTACATGGGCATGTCGTTCTTCCTGCACTTCAGGCCCCAGTTGGCTTCGTGGGTGCAGGCTACCCGTGCGAGGGAAAGTTGAACCCGGCATAGTAACCCAATGCGACTGCCCGACAAGCCGCTGGCGACGGCACAGCGTTTCCGGCCCAATTGCGCCGAACCTCTTTTCTGTTATACTGACGCAAGATTGTTGCCATAGATGTCTCGCAGCAGTAGGCACGCGTCTGTCAAGGACAGAGAGACTGTATCTAACCGTCGCAGGAGAAACCCCAAATTATGCTAGACCTGGCTTTCATTCGAGAACACCCCGACCAAGTCAAAGCGGCGCTGGTCAAGCTCAACACCGAAGCGCCGATTGACGAAATTCTGGAGCTGGACCGCCGACGAAGAGACTTGCTAGCCGAGGTCGAGAGTCTGCGGGCCGAGCGCAACGCCGGCTCCAAACAAATCGGCGCGCTTATGCGCGAAGGGAAACGCGACGAGGCCGATGCACTCAAGCAGCGAATGAGTCAGATTGGCGAGCAGATCACAGAGCTGGATGAGCTGTTGCGCCAGGTCGAACCCCAGTTGTTGGAGAAGGAGCTGTGGGTGCCCAATATGCCTCACCCCAGCGTGCCGGTCGGGCCGGACGAGTCGCATAATGTAATCGTGCGCCAGGTGGGTGAGCCGCGCTCTTTCGATTTCGAACCGCTGGCTCACTGGGATCTGGGTGAAACCCTCGATATCATCGACTTCGACCGCGGCGTAAAGATGAGCGGCACCCGCTTCTACGTTCTTAAGAAAGCCGGTGCCGCCCTGCACCGGGCGCTGACCAACTGGTTCATGGACGTCGGAGTCTACCAGCACGGCTGCACCGAGATTTATCCGCCCTTTATGGTCCACGAGGAAGCTATGGTAGCGGCGGCACATCTGCCAAAATTCCGCGACAATATGTATCGCGATGCCGAAGAGGATTTCTGGTTCATTGGGACCGCCGAAGTACCGCTGACCAACATGTTCCGCGACGAGATCCTGAGCATCGACCAACTACCGATGAAGCTGCTGGCTCACACGCCCTGTTTCCGGCGCGAGAAGATGAGCGCCGGCCGTGACGTGCGGGGTATAAAACGGGTACACCAATTCGAAAAGGTGGAGATGTACAAATTCACCACCCCGGAGACCAGCTACGATGAACTGGAGAGCCTGGTGACGGACGTTGAAGACCTGGTACGCCGGCTGGAAATTCCCTATCGCGTGGTCGAAATCTGCACCGGCGACCTGGGTTTTGCCGCCGCAAAAAAATACGACATCGAGGCGTGGAGCCCCGGCAGCCAGGAGTGGTTGGAAATAAGCTCATGCAGCAACGTCACCGACTTCCAGGCCCGCCGGGCCGGCATTCGCTTCCGCCGCGAACCAGGCGCCAAGCCGGAATTTGTGCACACCCTCAATGGCTCGGCGCTGCCGCCAGGGCGAGTCATGATCGCCGTGATGGAAAACTATCAGCAGAAAGACGGCACCATTGTGGTGCCGGAAGTCTTGCGGCCTTACATGGACGGATTAGACTGCATCCGTTAAGCCAGGCTGGTTACCCTCGACCCATGGCCCGCCGGACGAGCGTCCGGCGGGTTTTTTGTTTCCTGCCGG
>CAZHBM010000123.1:0-9448 GCA_964529945.1 uncultured Anaerolineales bacterium
AGTGAAGCGCATTGCGACGGTCCGGCGGAGTAGTTTCACCGGCCCGCCGGGGGTGATTATAGTCAGATTTGGGGTGGGAACAAATCTGCATTGGGCGGCGAGGGCCGGCAAGGTTTGCCTGCGACCGACATTCGAGTATACTCGAGACCAGCCGTGTCTGATTGCCCGGGAGGTGTTATGGCTCGAATTGTGACCTGTCTGTTGTCCCTGTTGGCCGGGATGGTCTTATTGTCGTGCGCGCCGCAGTCTTCTCTGCCGGGGTCCGGTCAAGGCGTTTCGCCGGCCGGCTGGCGGGCAGCCGACGCCACCCAGACCGCCGAAGCGTACGCCCGGGCGGCGGCCCAGGCGACCGAGACGGTAACGGCGGCCCAGGCGGATGCCACGGCCATCGCGGCGACGACGAGTCAGCCCGAGCCGGACGCGCCGTCCGAGGCGTCGTCGACGATGCCGGTCATCAAGGCCTTCGCGTGCCAGCCATGTGTCATCGACCCTGGTGGCGCGGCGGTGCTGCGCTGGGATGCCGGGAACGCCAATGCGGTGCTTCTGGACGGACAGGGCGTGGTCGCCCCGGGAGAGAAGGTCGTGCAACCGGACCAGACGACCAGCTACCTACTGGTGGCCAGCAACGAAAACGGGCGGGCCGAGAAGCGGGTGACGGTGGAAGTGCGCGGCCTGCCGGTGGTGCATTTCTTCACCTGCCTGCCATGCCAGATCTATCCCGGGGAGCAAGCCACTTTGAGCTGGGATCTGAGCGGTGGCACGGCGGCCTATTTGGACGGCGTGGGCGTGACGGCGCCGGGAAGCACAATCGTGGCGCCTCTGCAGACGACGACTTACCGGCTGGAAGCGGTCAGCGAAGCCGGCAGCGTGCAGCGCCTGGTGACGGTGAACGTTCTGGAGAAAGGTAACCCGGCGGCGGTAGAGGAAACCCTGGCGCGGCAGGGCTACCAGGTGCGCTCGCTGGGCGAGCTGAAGATGGCCGACGGCACGAACACGGTGGCGCTGATGATGGCTTCAGTGTCGCCGTCTGATCCCTACGGTTCAGAAGCCGCCGACCAGTATTTCTGGGGCCTGGCGGCGCTTTACGACAATTTCGCCGGCCCGCCGCTGTCGGTCGGTTTGTACGACGGTCAGCGTTACCTGCGGCTGGTGACCGTTCCCTCCTCGGCGGTGGAAGACTACCTGCGCGGACGCATTGACGGTGTGGCGCTGTGGCAGGCGGCCCGTTTTTGCCTGTGGGACGAATGGACCGACCAGTGGCAGACGCAACCGGCGCCCAAATTCGGGACCAAAGCCTTCGCCGGCAAGGAATTCTCGTATTGAAGGTGACTGCCGTCAGCGCAAAATCTTGTGAGTGTGCGGCGGTGGCTCCAGCGGCGTTTGGCTCCAGGTGAAGGCTTCCAGAACCTGCTGCTTGGCCCGGTCCAGCGTTTCGGCTGAATGAGCGTGAATGCTGAACAGGAACTGGCCCTCGTCGACCGCGTTTCCTACCTTGCAGTGCAGCTCGATGCCCACGCTGTAATCGATCGGATCGCCCTTCTTTTCGCGACCGCCGCCCAACAAAACGCTGGTTATGCCCACCTGCAGGGCGTCAATACCGGCCACGTAGCCGCTGCGGGGAGAGGGTACGGCCTCGATGATCGGCGCCTTGGGCAACCGTTCGGGCGATTCCAGAACCTCCCGGTCCCCGCCCTGGGCAGTAATCCACTCGACGAACTTGTTCCAGGCTGAGCCGTCGTCCAGCGCCTTGGCCAGCAGCTTGCGCGCCTCGTCCATTGAAGGCGTCGTTTTGGCCAACAACAGCATCAACGCACCTACGGTAAGACAGTGCTCGCGAAAATCGGCCGGACCGGCGCCATGGAGGGTGTCGATGGCCTCCTTAACCTCAAGCGCGTTGCCGACCGCCAGGCCGAGAGGTTGGTTCATGTCGGAGATGACGGCCGCCACCTCGCGGCCGACGCCGCGACCGATGTCGATCATCAACTCCGCCAGTGCCTCAGCGTCGCGGTCGTATTTCATGAAGGCGCCGCTGCCGACTTTGACGTCCAACACGATGGCGTGCGCGCCGGCGGCGATCTTTTTGCTCATGATGCTGCCGGCGATGAGGGGCAGACTGTCGACGGTGGCGGTCACATCCCGCAGTGCGTACAGCTTGCCATCGGCCGGCGCCAGGTCCACCGACTGGCCGGCGACCACAATGCCGTGCTCGGCCAGTTGGCTCAGAAATTGATCGCGGGTGAGGGTGACGTTGAAGCCGGGGATGCTCTCCAGTTTGTCGATGGTGCCGCCGGAGAAGCTCAGGCCGCGGCCGCTCATTTTGCCGACCACCAGGCCCTGGCTGGCGACCAAGGGGGCGACCACCAGCGTGGTCTTGTCGCCGACGCCACCGGTAGAGTGTTTGTCGACCACCAAGGGAGCAATGTGACTCAAATCCAACGTCTCACCGGAATAGGCCATTGCCAGGGTGAGATCGGTGGCCTCGCGGGCAGTCATTCCCCGCAGCAAAACGGCCATGCACCAGGCGGCGGCCTGATAATCGGGAATGTCTCCGTCCGTGTACCCTTTGACGAAATACTCGATCTCCGGCTGCGACAGCGGCAACCCATCTCGTTTCTTGGCAATAATATCTATGGCTCGCACCGGTGCGCTCCTTAAAAATATTGACCTGGCGGTCGTTTGTGTGACTCAGGCGTTGGACTGACCTGGAGTATAACACGGGCGCGGTCCGGCAACAAAGATCAATCATTGGCTGCCCGGCCGGCGCAAAGCCGTTTGCGCCAGGCTTAGGCTTGACGTAGAATCTATTCGAATCTGAAGTCTGTGGAGCAGGTGTGGAACCGAGTGACAATAATCGGAGATAGACAAGCCGAACAAGAAGCAGCGCGTCCAGGGCTGACCGTGATCGGCGGTGGTCTGGCCGGCAGTGAGGCCGCCTGGCAGGCGGCGGGCTGCGGCGTACCGGTCACCCTATACGAGATGCGGCCGCAGCAATCGACGCCGGCTCACAGCACGGAGCTTCTGGCCGAACTGGTCTGCTCCAACTCGCTGGGTGCGCTATCGTCGGATCGGGCTGTCGGCCTGCTGAAAGAAGAGTTGAAGCGTTTGGGCTCGCTGATCGTGGCCTGTGCCGAAGCGACGGCCGTCCCGGCCGGCGGCGCACTGGCGGTCGACCGGGAAGCGTTCGCCCAGCTGGTGACAGAGCGGGTGTCTGCTCATCCCAACATACGCCTGGTGCGGCAGGAGGCGACCGAATTGCCGCCCGGACCGGTCATCGTCGCCACCGGTCCCTTGACGTCCGACGCTATGGCAGCCCGTATCGAAAGCCTGACCGGGCGCGAATACCTGCATTTCTTCGATGCTATGGCGCCGATCGTCGAGGCCGACAGCGTCGACATGGGGGTGGCCTTTCGCGCCAGTCGCTACGGACGTGGCCAGCAGGAGGCCGGCGATTACATCAACTGTCCTATGACTGAGGCGGAATACAACCGTTTCGTTGACGCCTTGACGGTGGCCGAGACCATTCCGTTGCGCGGGTTCGAACGCCAGGACAAACGGTTTTTCGAGGCCTGCCTGCCGGTGGAAGTGCTGGCGGCCCGTGGCCGGCAGGCCCTGGCCTTCGGCCCGCTGCGGCCGGTGGGCTTGACCGACCCGCACACCGGGCACCGGCCGTTTGCAGTCGTCCAGTTGCGCCAGGACAATCTGGCGGCGACGTTGTACAATATAGTCGGCTTTCAGACCAACCTGCGTTGGGCCGAGCAGGAACGCGTGTTCCGCTTGATTCCCGGCTTGGCGGAGGCCGAGTTCGTGCGTTTTGGGCAGATGCACCGCAACACCTTCATCGATTCGCCCAGGTTGCTGGGGCCGACGCTGCAATTGTCTTCGACGCAGGCCGCCGGCAGCGACCCGATATGGTTTGCCGGCCAGATAACCGGCACCGAGGGCTACGTGGGCAGCGCGATGGGTGGGTTGGTGGCGGGGTTGAACGCCGCCGGCTGGCTGGCGGGCCGGCCGGGGCTACAATTTCCGGCGACGACGATGATTGGGGCGCTGTTACACTATATCACCCACGCCGACAGCGCCGATTTCCAGCCGATGAAGGCAAATTTCGGCCTGCTGCCGCCGCTGGCGCAGCGGGTGCGCGGGAAAAGGGATCGCTACCAGGCCTACGCAGCCCGGGCATTGGCGGCGATTGAGACACCGGCGGCGGAAATTCAACTGGCGTGTCCCCACGGGGAGGGTGGCTGAGATATTCGTGTAGCGAGAAAGTTGCAGGCGGATGGGGGATGTAATTTTTCTTGAAGGACACGAATCTATACGAAGTCTGGATTGTGATTAGTTAATGACGGCCAACATACAGAAAGAACCGATTACCAGTCGACGCAATCAACGCATCGTTGACACGCGCAAGCTGGAACAAAAAAAGTATCGCCAACGACAGGGGAGGTTCCGGGTCGAGGGCCTGCAGTTGCTGCACATGGCCCTGGATGCAGGCAAACAGCCGCTGGAAGTCTTTTTCTGCGAGACGCAGTTTGCGGGCGACGAGGCGCCCCGGCTGCTGGAGCGTTTCCAACAGGCGGGCGCCGAACTAATCCCTGTGACGGCGCCGGTGATGGATTCGCTGTCCGACCGCGAGGTGTGCCAGGGACTTGTGGTCACCTTCCCTTTGTGGCAGACTGAGGTGACCGAGTTGTCCCCGGGGGACCGCGACTTGGTGGTGGTATTGGACCGGTTGCAGGACCCGGGCAATGTCGGCACGTTGGTGCGCACCGCCGACGCCGTTGGGGCGGCGGCGGTGGTGCTGATCGAGCCGTGCGCCGATCCATTCGATCCCAAGACGGTGCGCAGCAGCATGGGATCGCTTTTTAATCTACCGGTGTTGCAAACAGATGACGCGGACGGGACATTGAGATACTTCAAATCGCACGGACTGGCAATTGTTGGGGCCGACGTACAATTGGGTCAGGCCTGGGGCGCCGGCGTGTGGCGGGGAGGAACGGCACTGGTGCTGGGCAATGAGGCGCGTGGCATTTCAGCCGACATCCAGCCCTTGATTACCGATTGGGTGCGGCTGCCGATTGTCGGCAAAGCGGAGTCACTTAACGTGGCCGTGGCCGGGGGCGTGTTGATGTACGCCTGGCTAAGGGTGCGTTTGGGACAAAACGGCGACGCCAAACAGCGAACCGGCCGCACACAATGACATATAGGCAAGGATCACGGCGGCAATGACTCCGATAAGCACAGCGTGTTTGATAGGTTTTGGCCAAAGGTGTGGCGCAATCATCATCTCTTCTCCTGCCATCCTGTATTTCGTATAACACCCACAGAAGAGGATAGTTATGCCGGAATCGAGCACTGGGCTCCAACTTTCCGCCTCAAGTCTGCAAGACTTCGTGGATTGCCCGCGGCGCTTTCAACTGCGCTACGTGTTGGGGGTACAGTGGCCGGCACAGACGGCCGAGCCGGACACGGAATGGGAAAGGCGGGTGAAGCTGGCAGACGACTTCCACCGTTCGGTCAACCAGCACCTGCTTGGTCTGCCGCTTGAGGCTTTGGCGCCGATGGTAGACGATCCCGAGCTGGCCCGTTGGTGGCAGGCCTACCTGGCCTACGTCCAGACCCAGCCGGCCGAGCGGATTGTGACCGAAACGGTTTTGTCCATACCCCTGGGCAGACATCGATTGGCGGCCAAATACGACGCGCTCTTTTTCTATCCCAAGGGGATTGCCGGCGGAGATGTGGACGGCGGGCCGGTGCCGCGCTATCTGATCGTGGATTGGAAGACCTACCACCGGCAACCCTCACGCCGCTGGCTGGCGGAACGACTGCAGACTTGCGTTTACCCGTTGGTGCTGGTGCAAGGGGGAGCGGCCCTGCTGGGCGATGGGGCGCCGGTCGCCGAGGATATCGCCATGCGCTACTGGCTGGCGGAATTTCCCGGCCAGCCGGTGGACTTCATCTACAGTCAGTCGCATTACCGGGACGATATGGCCCGGCTGGTTGGACTGGTGCGTGAGGTCGACCGCCTGCTGGCCGAGAGTGAAGTGGAAGCTCCGGCCGTTGCCTGGTCGTTGACGCAAGATTCGGCCAACTGTCGCTTTTGTCTCTACCGGTCGCTGTGCGAGCGAGGCGAGGGCGGCCGACACGAGGAAGAAGACGCACCCATGGACGACTTCGAGCAACAGCCTGCAGTCTCCGAAGATTGGGACGATCTGTCTTCGGGCCAGGTAATTGAGTTAGTCTTTTGAAAGCGGACGTGCGTGGCCGGTTGCTGAAGCCTGGCGATGGCACGCCTTGCTGGTTCAGAAAAGGACATACCGAGTTTATGTTTCGATTTGAGAAATCCAGGCCGGTTTCGGCCAGGCCGGCGGAGACAAGTGATATTGGGCGTGCGCTGCTGGTTATGAGTCGCGCTCGGGCCGTGTACCTGGGGGTAAGTCCTGAAAGGCTGGGAGACCGCCTGAGCGAGGCGGTGGCCGTGGTCGCCGAAGAGCCACAGCACGGGTTTGGTTTCGCGGCTGCAGTCTTACGTCCTTTCGACGTGGCGGTGATAGTGGCCGCCGCAGTTGAACCGAATGCCGCCATTCAGGAGTACGCGCCGTCCATCTTGTCTCGCCTGGAGGTCGAAGTACAGGCCCGCGGTGCCAGGGCGATTGCTCAGGTGGGCTATTCACCGTGGCTGGTCCGTGAACTGAAGGCATACGGGTTCAGCAGTCGCGAAAAGATAATCACCTACCAGTGGTTGTTGCAGCCGGTGCAGATTGAGGGCAATGCTGCGGTAACGTTGCGACCGGCCAAGCCGGGTGACCTGCCCCGTTTGCTGGCTCTGGACAGGCAACTCTTCGGTCCGGTGTGGCATAAGGGTTCATCCGAGCTCGAGGCTGCGTTGGATCAGGCATTTGACTTTACCGTGGCCTGGACCGGAGACGCGATCGTTGGTTACCAGTGGAGTGACCTGAGTGACGATCATGGACACCTGACGCGATTGGCGGTGGCGTCGAACTGGCAGAAACGCGGCGTCGGGACACGCTTGTTGACCGAGGTGATGTCTGCGATGGTCGATGCCGGCGCAAAGGTTATTACCCTGAACACTCAATCGACCAACGTGCGGGCGCAGGACCTGTATCGCCGGTATGGCTTCGACCCTCTTCACGATCAGATCGATCTGCTGTGGAAAGACCTGTCACGGCGCTAATGAAAAGCGCCCCCCGCAATAGCCGGGCAAGACGGCAAACGTACGAAGAACAGGGTACCCGATCCTTGGTAAACATGTTATAATGGAGTGGATACCGTCGATTACGACGACGCAGCGGTTTCAAATCCGAAAACCTACTCTTTCGTGATAATTACAGAAGATGTGAGTCTTCCTCCTGCCTGGCGGGGGAAAGACGTTCGATGGAGACACACCTTCGGGGAGGTGAGACATGGCGGTCGTAACCATTTCACGGCAAGCAGGCAGCGGAGCGGAGGAAATCGCCAGAAGGGTTTGTAAAACCCTGAATTATGATTATCTGGACAAGGAACTGATGACCCGGGTGGCAGCCGACGTGGGGTTGACCGAAGCCGAAATACTGGACTTCTCGGAAAAGAACTACAAGGTGAGGAATTTCATTGAGAGGCTCCTGCACCCGGGGCCGCGCTACGTGGGACACATCGTTACCCCGGTGATCGATGAAAACGGCGTCGAGACGTTGACCTTGAGGCAACTGAACGAGACCGAGTGCATCAATCTAATCAAAGGGACGCTGCGAGCGGCTTATCACCAGGGGAATATGGTTGTGATCGGCCGGGGTGGGCAGAGTATCTTGAAAGACATGCCAAAGGCCCTGCACGTGCGCGTCGATGCCCCGTTCAAAAAGCGGTTGCAGCGGATGCAGAAGCAGCAGAATCTGAGCCCGGCCGAGGCGAGAGAAGCGATTGAGGACCACGACCAGGCGGCCGAAGAGTACTTATTGAGTTTCTTCGGCATCCAATGGGACGACCCGCTCCACTATCATCTGGTCATAAACACCGGCCGTTGGAGTGTGGAGGCCGCGACCCAGATTATCGTCGACGCCGTCAAACTGCTCGAGGCCGCATAAGCCTGTTGCCTGCGTGTCAACAAACAATGCCGGCCGGCTGACGGTCCTGTTCCTCCGGCCGGTAAACAGATCTTCCGCCGTGCGCGCGTTTTGCCGCGTCCTGCGGCAAAATGAGTTGCTTCTCGCACCAACCCGATGCTAGGAGTGTTGAGATGCTTCGACGACCATCTCCCTGGATTGTTGGTCTTCTTCTGTTGAGTTTTCTGCTGGCTTGCCGTGTCGGCAGCGCTCCCCAACCTGAATCGGGATCCGATCCGCCAGTGGTCTCTGAAACGGCGTCAAATGCGACTCCTTCTTCTGAACCGGCCGCTACCGTCGCTCCCTCTCCAACGTCTGCACCAACCGCTACCCCCATCGCCGAAATAACGACTTTTCCGGTTGACTTCAACCTGGCGGCTGCTGCCAATGGCGGGCAGGTTGTGTGGGCTACCAGCGAAACGGAGTATTTTGGGGCCGATCAATTGATCAACGGCTTAAAGCTGGATTACGGCGAATGGTGGAGTGAGTCGCTGCAGTTGCCGCAAGTCATTGTCTTCTCGCTGGCGGACGACCAGACCTACGTGATTGACACCGTGGTCCTCAATCCTGAGACCACGGAATGGCGCTATGCCTGGGCGAAAGACTTCGAGATATACGTCTCTCCGGACAGCCCTGAGTTGGATAACATGGGTTGGGTAGGCTCCTTCAGCCTGGATCACGTGGGTATCGATCAGGCTTTCACCTTCGAGCCGGTTGAGGCTCGCTACGTGGCATTGGTCATCACGTCCAACTACGGCAGTGCCGAAGGGGTGACCCTGAATGAGTTCGAGGTCTACCCGGCACCGCCGGACGCGGTGGCGGTGGAGCCGGTTTTCCTGCCGCAGATGGGCAACCTGGTAGCCGCCGATAACGGCGGGCGCATCGTCGATTTCTCCGGGGAAGACAGTACCGGCAACTACCCGGTGGAAAACCTGATCGACGGAGCCGACGATACGCCGACCGGATGGAGCTCATCGGAAGACATCGATAACCTGCAATACGTGGTCTTTTCATTCCCCGGTGAACGTCCGTATCTGGTGAGCCGGCTGGTCCTCAATCCCTACTCCGATGCGTATCCGGAAGATTGGACCCAGGAGTTCGAAGTGTGGGGGTCGGACGTAACGCCCGACCTGGACGGAATGTGGAAGCTGGGGCACTTCTGGTTGGACCAGGAAGGTGTCGACCAGTCATTCACCTTTGATCCGGTTGTGTTGAAGTACATCGCTTTCGTGCCCCTATCCAATTTCGGTGGTACCGAATTCGCGTTGAACGAGTTCGAGGTCTACCAGCCGGGAGATTGGAGTTCGGTGGAACAGGCTGCGGCCGGTAAGGTGGCCTATTTGCCTGAGACG
>CAZHBM010000124.1:0-9380 GCA_964529945.1 uncultured Anaerolineales bacterium
GGGAAAGCTAGATCCGTTCGGTATCCCCACCGACTACTACGCCACCCAGCGCATCGCCCGGGTGGTGGAATATGAAGAGGAAAACAACAGCGACCCGTACGTCGGTTCGGCCCTGGTCGACTCGGTTGAGGAGCTGGGCCAGGTTTTGGAAGCCAATCCGGGCCACGTCTGGTTCGTGCTCGATACCGACCGGCTTTTCAATCGTTACGAGCCGCGTTTCACCCAGGAGGTGTTCGCCCAGATGGACGCCGTCCACCAGTCGGGCACGGTCTACGCCTTTCACAGCAAGGCCGACGTGATTCCGGTGCCGGCCGACCCGCAGGTGCCGCTGGAAGCCCGCTTCGGTGACCTGCTGACGCTGCATGGTTACAGCCTGGACACCGACAACCTGGCCGCCGGCCAGGCCTCGCTGGTGCTGTATTGGAAAGCGGTCGGCACGCCGGCCTGGATGCCCAAGGTGTTCGTCCAATTGCGCGACAATCAGGGCCGGGTGGTCGGCCAGGCCGACCATTTCATCTTCGAGACGCTGCTCAACCTGGAGGCCTGGAACGACCTGCGGTCGCAGGGTGAATATTTGCGCGACGCCGTGCGGTTGTCCCTGTCGGCACCCCTGACTGCCGACGGCGCCCCTTACCGGCTGTACGTGGGACTGTATAATCCGGATACCTTTGAACGCCTGCCGCTGGCCAACGATACCAGCGGTGAAAATGCGGTCGTGATTGATTGCCCGCCGCTGCCGGGTTCGAAACATGCCGACGCGGACCGGGCGGCGGCCGGCGAGGTGGGGCGGCAGTAGATGCGGGCGGCTTTCCGCGTCGAACCTGATATAAGGTATGATCGAGCGTAAACGTAGTTCTTTTGCACCAATCGATTATGTCGTCTACACCGTCGCACTGGCGTTGCTCCTGGTAGCTTTTTTTCTGCGCCTGCAGCACCTCCTGGCGCGCTTCTTCCACGTCGACGAGTTCATCACCATGCTGGCGATGCAGATGACGGCCCTTAAGGGCGCGCCGGTGTTGCCCTCGGGCGTGCTCTATTCGCAGGGGCTGCTGTTGTCCTACCTGGCGGCGCCCTTCGTCTGGCTGTCCCGGCAACCGGTGGAGGAATTGTTGCGCTGGCCGTCGCTGCTGGCCGGCACGTTGGCCGTGGCCGGTTACTACCGGGTCGGCCGGCGCCTGTTCGGCTCGCCGGCGGTCGGCTTGTTGGTCCTGGCACTGGCCACCTTCGACGGGTTGATGATCGTCTGGTCGGGGCGGGCGCGTATGTACGCCCTGGCCGGCCTGTTTGTGCTGGCGACTACTTACTTTCTGTTGCAGGGGACGATCGTGCGCCCGCGTTTCGCCAGTCTGCTGCTGGCCGCGCTGTGCTTTCTGGGCGCCATGACATCCCACGCGGTAGTCATCGTCTTGCTGCCGCCGGCCGTCGTGGCTATGGTGGTCGTGCTTTGGTTGGGGCGCCGGTCGCCGCCGGCGGCCGTCTCGCGCCCGCGGGTTGTGTGGTGGCAATGGCTGCTCATCGCGGGTTTGGTGCTGCTGGCGGTGACCTTTGGGCTGGCGGGCCAGTTGCCCTTTTTGTCGCCCGAAAGCGGACCGTCGGCTGCGGTCGATAGCGGCGGTGGCAGCGCCCTGCAGTTGGTGCACAAATTCCTCGACCCGGGTCTGAGCTGGCAGCGGGTGGACGACTACATTTACTATTACACGGCGCCGGCCGCCTGGCCGCTGACCGCCCTGGGTGGATTGGCATTGCTGTTGGCCCTGCTGCCGGCCGTGCGACGGCGGGCCGGCCGGCGCGACCTGGTGACGCTGTTCCTGGGTCTGCTGTTCCTGCTGACCCTGGCCGAGCTGAGCCTGATGCTGCCCTCAACCTGGCGCAAGTCGCGTTACCTGTTCATTGTCTGCCAGGTGCCCTGGCTGCTGTTGGCGGCCGATGGGGCGGCCCGCCTGGGTGAACGGCTGGGCGTTTTGACCGGACTGCGCCGTCCCGCCTGGTCTGCCGCCGGCCTGCTGGCAGCCGTGGCACTGGTGGTTGTGTGGCAGTTGCCGGCCTTCGCCGATTTTGTCGGTTCGTCCACCACCGGCGGTTACGACACTGCCTTCCGCTGGCTGGCCGGCCGCCTGTCGCCCGACCAATCGGTGATGACCGTTCACCCGTCGGCGGCCTATCTGTACCTGGGCCGCAGCGACTATTACGCCAGCCAAAAGCAGGCCCGGCTGGTGATGGACGAGGATTCCGAGGAGCCGGTCGACCGCTACATCGGCTCGCAACTGGTCGATTCAGTCGACTCTCTCGACCGCTTGCTGGCCGAACAGCGCGACCGGTTGTGGTTCGTGGTCGACCAGGTGCGCCTTTTCAAACGCTACGAGCCGCTGTTCAGCCAACAGGTGTTGGCCCAGATGGAGCGCGTCTATGAGACGGGCGGCGTCGAGGTCTTTCGCGGCCGGCCTTATCCACGCCCGGTGCCGGTCGAGCCGCCCCAGCGTGTCCAGGCCGATTTCGGCGGACTCATTCGCCTGGACGGTTACAGCCTGGACCTGGAAACGCCGGCGCCCGACGGGACGCTTCAATTGGTGCTTTACTGGCACTCCTTGGGCATGCCCGCCTCCCGCCCCTACAAGGTATTCGTGCAACTGCGCAATGAGCGCGGCGACACCCTGGCCCAGGCCGATCATTTTATCTGGCAGGGCTTACTGACCAACGAGCAATTGCTGGAACTGGCGGCCGAACAAGAGTGGCTGCGCGACGCGGCCTACCTGCAGGTGCCCCCGGCCCTGCCGCCCGGACACTACCGGTTGGTGGTTGGCTTGTACGATCCGGTCACGTTGGAGCGGGTGCCCGTTGTCGCCGACCGCAGCGGCGAAAATGCGGTCATTTTGGAGGAATGGTCTTTGCCATGAATCATGACACCCCTTCGTCAACGCCGGCCGCCGGCTGGCTGACCCGACTGCGCCATGTGCCCGACCAACGCTGGTGGCCGGGGCTGCTGTTTGTCCTGGCGCTGATCCCGCGCCTGCCCGGCCTGCGCCTGTTTCTGACTACCGACGAGCCCTATTTTGCCCAACAGGCGGCCCGGGTGGTTTCGGCGCTGTTGGCCGGCGATCTCAAAGGTACCTACTGGAATTTTTACCCCGGCGTGACCATGAGCTGGCTGGACGGCCTGGGCTTAGGCGGCCAGGGGCTGTGGCGACGCCTGGCCGGGCTGGAGCGCCTGCCGTTGAGTCTCGTCGACACGCAACACGGCGTGCTGGATTTCCTGGTGGCCTTGCGCCTGCCCTACGTGCTGCTCAGCGCCGGTTTTGTGGTGGCCGTCTTTGTGTTGGCCCGGCGCTTGTTCGACACCCGCGTGGCTACCCTGGGCGCGCTGCTGGTGGCCTTCGAGCCCTTCTGGCTGGCCCATTCGCGGGTGTCTCACGGCGACGGCCCGGTGACCGTTTTTATGGGCGTGGCGGTGTTAGCTCTGTTCGTCTCGCTACCCACCTGGTCGGCCTTGAAGGCTTCCCGGCGGCGGATGCTGGTGCTGTCGGGCGTGGCTGGTGGCCTGGCGGCCCTAACCAAGGCCCCCGGCCAGTTCCTGGCCCTGTTCGTTGTGCTGGTGGCAGTCGAGGATTGGGCCATCACCAGCTGGCGCGGCGACCGGCCCGACTGGCGGCGCGCCTTGCTGTGGCTGGAGCGGCTGGCCATTTGGGCCGGTGTGGCGATTCTGGTCTTCGTGCTGTTGTGGCCGGCCATGTGGGTCGACCCGGTTGGCACGCTGACGCGCATGCTGCAGGAGACCTTCGGCAAGGTCGAGGAGGGTCACCTGGTCTATTTTATGGGCCGGCCGACCCTCAACCCCGGCGCCTGGTTTTATCCCTACGTCACCGCGCTGCGGCTGACGCCGGTGGCGCTGGTGGGGTTGTTGCTCAGCGCCGGCCTGATTGTGCAGCGTTTCGTGCGCCTGCAGCGCTGGCGCGACCCGGCCTTGCTCGATCGGCGCGGCGACGTGGCGGCCGCTTTGTGCTGGTTCTTCGTCCTGTCGTTGCTGCTCTTTGGCAACGTCAGCCCCAAGAAACAGGACCGCTACCTGCTGCCCATCTACCCCTTCGTGGACCTGTTGGCGGCTTACGCCTGGGTGGAGATCGCCGACAGGCTGGGCAGCTGGCTGACCGCCTGGAAGCGGCGCCAGGAAATGACCCGTGCCCGGCCGCGCCCGGGCGCCTCGCGCTGGACGGTGTCCAACGGCACCCGCAAATGGCTGGTGCAGACCGGACCGCTGGTCCTGTTGGCCGTGCTGTTGCTGGTGCACGCCTACCCGGCGGTGACCGCCTACCCGTACTACCTGGCCTATTTCGACCCGCTGTTGGGCGGCCTGCCGCGGGCGGTGCACACCACGCTGGTCGGTTGGGGCGAGGGGATGGAGCAGGCAGCGGCCTATCTCAACAGCCGGCCGGACGCCGCCAATACCTTCGTTGCCGCCGTGCCCAGCCAGACGCTGCTGCCCTATTTCGAGGGTACGGGCGAGAATTTCTACACCAACGACGTCGCCCTGCGCGCCGACCAGGTGGTGCTCTACATCTCCCAGGTGCAGCGCCTGGCGCCCAGCCCGGACATCGTCCGCTATTTCCAGGCCCAGAAGCCGGAGCACGTGGTCACGGTGCTCGGCCAACCCTACGCCTGGGTTTACGCCGGCCCCAAGCTGATCAGTTCCGAGATGCCGGCTGTGGCCCAACCGGTCAACGTCGGCTTCGGCGACTCCTTGCGCCTGGCCGGCTACCGGGTGGCGGCCGAGGGCGATCAGATCGCCGTTACCCTGTACTGGCAGGCGCTGGCGCCTATGAGCGCCAACTACAGCGTCAGCGTGCGTCTGTTGGATGACTCCGGTACCTGGCTGGCCCAACAGGATAGCTGGCCGGCCGACGGGCTGCTGCCCACTCCCCAGTGGCGCCAGGGGGATTACGTCACCGACCGGCACGAGCTGCCCAAGGTGCCGGATGCGACCGGCCTGGAGGTGGTGGTCTACGACGCGGCCGACGAGAGTCCGCTGGGTGCGCCCCTGGACCTGCCGTTGGAGTGAGGACCGGCTACTTGACCCACGGATCGAGGGCGTCGCGCAGGCCGTCGCCGATCAGGAAGATCGACAGGGTGGTCATGAAGATGAACAGCCCGGGCGTCAGCACCAGCCAGGGCGCGTCGGTGAAGTTGCCCAGCGAGCCCTGCATCATGTTGCCCCAACTGGCCAGCGGCGGGCCGATGCCCACGCCCAGATAGCTCAGCCCGGCCTCGGCGATGATGGCACCGGCGATGCGGAAGATGCTGGAGACGATGATCACCGAGGAGACGTTGGGCATCATGTGGCGCCACATGATACGCGGCACCGAAGCGCCCAGGGCGCGGCTGGCGACGATGTACTCCCGCTCGCGCACGCTGAATATCTGGCCGCGGATCAGGCGCGACAGGCCCATCCAGCTAAACGCCCCCAGCAGGATGGCCAGCCCTTCTGGTCCGGGTTGGAAAATGCGCGACAGGATGATCAGCAGGAACAGCAGCGGGATGCTGTCCAGCGTCTGGATGATGGCGTTGACCACGTCGTCGACGGCGGTGGCGGCGTAGTAGCCGCTGACCAGCCCCAAAAACACCCCCAACGTCATGGACACGATGGCCACGTAGGCGCCGATGCGCAGCGAGATGCGACCGGCGTAGATGCCCCTGGTCAGCACGTCGCGCCCGGCCTGATCGGTGCCCAGCCAGTGGCAGTTGCCGGCGCCGGCCTGCAGGCAGGTGCTGATGCCCTGGGCCGACTGGCGCCTGATCTGGCCCCACAACGACCACTGGCAGCCGCCCTCTTTCTTGCAACTGCTGGAAAACTGCTGGAAAACCGGCCAGGCGCCTTCGGCCCAGGTGGGCGGCTTGTTGCGGTTGAGCAGGTTGGTTTCGGTCGGGCTGTAACCCAGTACGTGCTGACCCAACCAGGGCGCCGCCAGCGAGATGGCGATGACGAAGGCCAACAGCCCGAAGGCGGCCACGGTGATCTTGTCGCGCCACAGCTTGCGGGCCACCGCGCCCCAATAGGTGGTCTCCCGCAGCTGACCGGCCTGGCCGGATTTATCGTTCGCTTTCAGCGAGCTGCCGTCTGCCATAGCTTACCTGCTGATGTCGTACTTGACGCGCGGGTCTACGAAACCGTAGATCGCGTCGACCAGCAGCACGCCGATAATGCCCAGGACCGAACTGATGACGAAGATAGCCATCATTACCGGGTAGTCGCGGCTGTTGATGGCCGTCACCGCCAGCCGGCCCATGCCCGGCCAGGAGAAGACGATCTCGAACAGGATCGAGCCCGACAGGATCAACAGGAAGATGCCGCTCAGGCCGGTGACGAAAGGCATGAGCGCATTGCGCAACACGTGGCGGAAGAGTACCAGGCGGGTGGACAGTCCCTTGGCCTGGGCGGTGCGCACAAAATCCTGGTTGAGCACCTCCAGCATCTCGAAGCGGATGATGCGCGAAATGCCGATCCAGCCGCCGGTGGCGCTGACGATGGCCGGCAGAATCAGGTGGTGCAACCGGTCCAGCAACGAGCCGTTGCCGACGGTCTCCAGGCCGCCCAGCGGCACCAGTCCCAGGTAGCCGCCCAGGATGATCAGCAACAGCAACCCGATCCACCAGTCGGGCACGGTGTTGACCAGCACCGTCGTCACCCGCACCACGTGATCGGGCAGCTTGCCCCAGTTCAGGGCGGCGTACATGCCCAACGGAATACCGATCAACACGCTGAGCAGGAAACTGGTGCCCGACAGCAGGAAGGTGGCCGGGATGCGTTCCAGGATCAGGCTCAGGACCGAGCGACCGGTGAAGTGGAACGAACGGCCGAAATCGAGCCGCAGGATGCCGCGGCTGCACTTGCCGGGGTCGGCCACGCACTGGCCGCTCTGCCACGACTGGCCGTTGGGCAGGATGCTGAACCAGTCCTCGCCCGTCAGCCAGGCCAGGTACTGCACCAGCACCGGCCGGTCCAGGCCGTAGAAGTGGTTCAGGCGTGTGGCGTCCTCGGCCGAGTGGTTGGGGTCGTTATCCAAAAACTGCAGCGGGCCGCCGGGCGCCAATTGGTAGATGCTGAAGGCGATCAGCGTGGCCAACCACAACAAAAAGAAGGATTGGATGCCGCGCCGCAGCAGGTAGCGGGTCAGTCCCTGATTCACCGGCCGGCCTACGGTTCGATGTACCAGTCTTCAAAGTTGTAGCCGATGCCCAACGCCGTGGGTTCGATGCCCTTGATGCGATTGTTCTGGCCGCTCCAGCGTTTCTGGTAGAAGAGGAAGATGTAGGGCGCGTCCTCGGCGATTTGCTTCTGGATCTGGGCGTACTTTTCCTTGCGCACGGGCGTGTCGTAGGTGGCGCCGGCTTCGGCGAACAGTTGCTCGACCGTCGGGTTGATGTAGGCCACCGAGTTCAGGTCGGGGATGCTGGCCTCGGCCCAGATGGTGAACATGATTTGCGGCTCGATGGTGGCCTGCCAGGCGCCCAGGTACATGTCCCAATCCGGCTCCTGGGCATTGGTGGCTTCCAGGAAAGTCGCCCACTCCATAGCGTTGATTTCGACCTTGATGCCCATCTGCGACAGGTAATCCTGCAGCGTGACGGCAATCAGCTCCAGCGTCTGGCTGGTGTTGGGACCGTAGATCAGCTTCAGCGTCAGCGGCTGGCCGTCCTGGTCCACCATGGTGCCATCCTGCAGCGTGTAGCCGGCCTGCTTGAACTCCTCCAGCGCCAGTTCGGGATCGTATTCGTAACAGGGGACGTCGGCGCTGTAGGCCCACGACGTCTCGGGGAAGACCGAGCACAAGCGCTTGGCCTGGCCTTCCATCACGTCGATGATGCCGCCCTTGCAGTCGGCGCCGCTGCACTGGTCCTTTTGCACGGCGTAGTTCAGGCCGCGCCGCACGTGCACGTCGTGGGTGGGGAAGCCGTCGCGCATGTTCAGCCCGACATACGACCAGGAGGCGGCCGCCGGCCACCACTCGTAGACGGTCACGTTGTCCAGCTGGCGCGCCTCGGCCAGCTTCTCGGGCGTGATCGGGCCGGTGTCCGTCTCGCCCGACTTCATACGCTGGTAGGCGATGTCCTGGTCGGGCACGATCTCGATGGTGTAGCGGTCCATATTGGGCGCGCCGTGATACCAGTAGTTCTCGTTGGCCTCGAAGATGGCGTACTGGTCGCGCTTCCACTCGACCAGCTTGTAGGGACCGGACACCACGCTGGGATTGTTGATCTCGGGATTCTTCTCCGGGTCGCTCCAGTCCAGGCCCTCCCAGACGTGCTGGGGCAGCGGCGTAATCAGGCCCGACATCTGTCCCAGCGCCGGCGCGTAGACCTGGCCGATCTTGACCTCGATGGTGTAGTCGTCGAGCGCCTTGTAGGAGGTGATGAAGTCCAATTGCGACAGGTAGGGGAAGCCGTTGTCAGGATTGGTCACCTGCTGGTAGGTCCATTCGTAATCGCGGGCGGTCAGCGGCGTGCCGTCGCTCCACAAAACGCCGTGGCGCAGGTTGAAGGTGAACGTCAGGCCGTCCTCGGAAATGGTGTAGCTCTCGGCCAGGTTGGGAATGTATTCCAGCGTCTTCTCGTCCAACCGCAGCAGCTGACCGGTGTAGACCATGGCCTGGTAACTACCCGAGGTGGTATCGGTCGTCAGGTAGGGGTGGAAACTGACCGCGTCCGAGGTGGCCACGTCGCGATACTCGCCGCCGCGGTGGCTGCGCGGGGTGGTCACGTCCTCGTCGCTGACCACGCTGGTGCCGCCTTTGGGCTGGCTGGCCAGGGCGGCTTGCGACTCATCCACCACGACCTGTTCCTCGGCCACCGTGGTGGCCGCCTCGGCGGTGGTGATAGTCGGCTCGACCTCCTCCGTCGCCAGTGGCGCGGTGGCTTCCGGTTCGGGCGTGGCCGGGGCGGTGCATTGGGCGGCCACCATGGCCAGCCCGATCAGGACCAAAGAAATGAACCAGCGGATACCTGTTTGAGACCACATAAACGCGTCTCTCCTCTCCTCCAATTTTGGTTTGACTCGCCGGATAACGGGGCGGCGAATCAAAAGCGCCAAGAAGCCGGTTTTGGTGTAGACGGGGGCGGGCGGCGCATCTTGGCGTCCTCGCGTAGGCGCTATTCGCTTGGGTCTTCATTATACCACAAAAGAAAAAATTTGGCTGCCAAGGCGTGGGTGGGGGTCGGCGGGCCCCTGGTTGCCGGTGGGCCGGTTGTCTTTTTTGGCACCTCATGAATTTTTGGAAAACGAATCGCCCGAAATTGGAAAGAAATTGAAATTTTGGGGGCCGTTTTTTGTGATATACTGGTAAAAGAAGCGGCTGGGTGGGTTAGATGAGGTGTTTCAGAATCACTGAAGCACT
>CAZHBM010000125.1:0-9325 GCA_964529945.1 uncultured Anaerolineales bacterium
CTCTCCTCCCGCACAGCCGACAATTCTCATCGCCGGCACGTACCGTCCGTTTCAGACACGCAATTGTTGGCATCTTCACGCCTCTCGGCCGGCGTTCGCAGCCGAACGAAGGTAGGAAACAGCCCCAAACACAGTTACGTCCACGCGATAGTGAGCAGGTTTGCGGCGCCCGCTCCCCAGAATCGGCTTCCCCGGCCCCCCGACGATTCTTTGAGTAGTCGGAAAGGGCGCTCAAGTCATAATCGACAGTGGGCAGCCAGCAGGTTCATCTATGCTTGGCAGCCAAGCAGGCTCGTAAGAGACCACTCACTTCAATGTTTTAAGAAGCACGTAGAATTTGGTAGTATTTTTTACGGGTGGAGGACCTTCCATCCACAAAAAATACACAGAGATAAGACCGGTCACCGGCTCTTCTGGCTCTCCACCAGGAAAATGGGACACACGCATACCTCAAATGAGTATTGACAAGCCGATTCGCTAATGGTATAATGTGTGCATTAGTGCAATCGAATGCACAAACCTCATTTGCCTGCATCCGGCGCCTACTTTCAGTGGCGTTTTCTCGGAAGGACGACGTCTTCTCGCACATCCTCCAATACGATCGTTTACAGGAAGGAAAAAAATGAAGATCCCAAAGGCGGAATTCGAAGAGCGCATTGCGCGCATCCAGCAGAAGATGGGCGAAAGCCGGTTGGATGCCCTGCTGGTATACGGAGACGAGTATCGCAAAGAGAATCTTCGCTACGTTTCTAATTACTGGCCCATTTTCGAACGCGGTGCCACGCTCATCCCGGCCCATGGCCCGGTAATCCTACTGGCTGCACCGGAAGGCGAGCAAGTGGCGCGCGAAATGTCGTGCTGGTCCGATATCCGGGTCGTCAGCGACTTCACCTGCGTCACCGTGCCGGACGTAATTGACTACCCCCAAGCCAACTACACCAGCTTTCCCGAACTCAGGCAGGAGCTGGAGGGCAAGTGCAAGCTCGGACGGTTAGGTATCGTCGGCCTGGATGCGCTGTCGGCCACCGTCTACTGGGCATTGGAAGAAGCCTTCCACGGCGTGGAACTCGTCAACACCAACGACATTCTCAACTCGTTCCGCCTCATCAAGAGCCACAACGAAATAGCCTGCCTGGCCGAATCGGGGCGCATCGCCGACGTTGGGTATGAGGCACTGATGAAGGCCTGCGTGCCAGGCAATACCGAACTGCAAGCAGCCGCTGCCGGCGAGGCCGCCGCTCGTGCCGCCGGGGCTGAGCAGATCACCTTTGTCGTGATGGGGACCGGCGAGCGTACCAATACCATCGTTGGCCGGCCGACCACCAAAGTCATCGAAAAGGGTGATATGGTGATGGCCGCCTTCGCCGTCATGTACGAAGGTTACGTGACGACGGTCGAATGGCCCTTCGTGGCCGGTGATGACCCAACGCCCGTTCAGCGAGACTTCATTGATGCGCTGGTCAGGGCGGAGGACGGCGCGTTGCCACTGCTCAAAGGACACGCCCCCGCCAAAGATTTTGTGCGCGCCGTCAAGAATCACTTCCGCCAAAAAGGGCTGGGCGAGTATGACCTCTACCCGCCGATGCACGGTTGTGGCCTGGCCGAAGCCGAGTCCCCCTATCCGGACGAGAACAGCCCCCTCATCTACCTGCCCGGAATGACCGTCAACACAGACGTGAGTCTGTTTGGGCATCCCCAAGCCGGCTCAAACCGCATCGAGGAAGGCTTCATCGTCACGGAAACCGGTTACACGCCGCTCTCGTCACTAATCCGGCGGTTGTCGGCCGAATGGCGCGAGCGCTATCCCGACTAGGCGGCATTTCCAGCTCCAACGGCGGACTTGCCCCATCAAAACTTGTCCTAACGTGAGATACAGCAGACATCAATTCGCTAGCACAGGAAAGGGGGTGCTCCTGAGACAAGTAGACAGTTTCGAGGGCGTTACTGTTGTGTAGTAGCACAGTTGCTAGCTCACCGCTTTTAAACACCAGGAGGAGTCAGACAAGATGTCAGGCAAAAAACTGAACCGCAGGCAATTCCTCAAGACAGCCGGCGTGGCCGGCCTCAGCGTGGCAGCCGCCCAGGGCCTGGCCGGCTGTGCCCAGCCGACCCCCGAAGTGATTGAGAAACAGGTCACCCAGGTCGTCGAAAAAGAGGTTACGGCCGCTCCCACTGCCTGGTCCCTGCAAATGCCCAGCGAACCGCTGGAATTCTATGGCTGGGACTTCCAGCCCGATCAGATCGAAGCCTTCATCAAGAAGTTCTCAGACGAGTCGGGCGTTCCGGCCAACGTCAATATCATTCCCAACGTTGGCTACAAGAGTGGTCTCCAAACCAAGATTATGGGCGGCGTCCAGATTGACGTCTTCTACAATTTCCGGTATAACACCTCCAAGTACTACTATGCCGGCTGGGCGCGCCGCTTGGACGATCTGCCCGATGCTGACAAAATCGTGGCCGACATGTTCCCCAGCGCCGTGCCGCTCTACACGGCTCAGGACGGGGCGCTGATCTGCCTGCCCTACTTCAACGCGCTGCACATGCTCCACTACAACAGCCGCATGGTCAAAGAAGCCGGCTTTGACGGCCCGCCCAAGACCAAGCAGGACATATACGATCAGTGCAAGAAGATCAAAGACGCCGGCATCGCCCCTTATCCCTACTCGGCCTATTGGATCAAGGACTTCTGCGAAGAGTTCCTCATGGTCTACCTGCTCTCGGAAGGCATCAAGCCGTTCGACGCCAACTACGATCCGGTCTGGCAAGACTATCCCGAAGCCGCCGACGTCTTCGACTGGTGGCAAACGCTGTACGTGGAAGAACTGGCCTCACCGTCCTTGCTCACCGACCAGCCCACCCAGTTGCTGACCGCCATTCAGGAAGGCAACTCAGCTTTCTTCACTCTGCACCATTACTTCCTGCAGGGCATTCGCGCCGCCGACGCCAAAGAGTCGCAATACATCGACCTGGCCGATTGGATGCCGGGCAAGACGGGCGACACGTTCCAGATGGGTGAGGTCATCCAGATGAGCGCCCAGCCGCGTTCGCTGTCGGCGGCTTGGGAACTAATGAAGTTCTACGGCTGGCGTGACAAAGACGGTCAGTTGGCCACCTTCAAGCAATGGGCCAAAGCGGCCGCCCTGGCTTGCCCCTATCCCGAGTTCTTCCAGGACGCCGAAGTCCGCGAGGCATACGGCCCCGGCTATGATTTCGACATGTTGGTCGATATCTTCAACAACCGTTCGGATCCCGTCCAGGCCCGCAACGCGGTCTGGTACCCCGAGTTCCAGACATACGTCGGCGACGTCATCCACGAGCTCCTCAAGGGCGAGAAAGATGGCAAGGCGACCTCGGCAGCTCTGGCCGACAAAGTGGTTGCATTGAAGAAGGAAATCTCCGGATAACTCTTTCCGGACCGTCCCTCCTCAGTCCCTGCCTCGCTGCCTATGTGGGGCAGGGACAACTCTGAGGCCACAGTTCTTCCGTTTTGTTCACGTCGTTTGTCCACGTCGAATGAAACGTCTAAGGAGAGTGACCAGTGACGATCGCTTATAAAGACGAGCAGAAAAGCCGCCTCCATTTTGGCAAGCGATGGCTCGGCTTCGCTCTGGCATTGCCCGCCATTATCTCCGTGCTTGTCATCATTGTTTACCCGCTGATCAACACGATCATCATCAGCTTCGAGAAGATTGACATCTTCAAGCACACCACAACCTTCATCGGTTTCGGCAACTACGTGCGCTTGGTCAACGACCCTCAGTTCATCAAATCATTGACCGTGACCCTTGAGTATGGCGCCAGCGTCCTGGTGCTGGCCACCGTATTGGGATTGTTGTTCGCTCTACTGCTCAACGAGAGCTTCCCCGGCCGGGGCTTCTTCCGGGCCATCCTGATTTTGCCCTGGGCCCTGCCCTGGGTCATTATCGGCCTGCTCTGGAACTGGGTCGTCGACGGTCAATTTGGGGCTTTGAACGGCTTGATGCTGCAACTGGGGCTGATCTCGAAATACGTCTCCTTTTTGTCCAAGGATGGCTGGGCGCTGTTCTTCTGCGTCATCGCTTGCGTCTGGCGACAGGCGTCGTTGAGCGGTATTCTGTTCCTGGCAGCGCTACAGGCAATTCCTACCGATCAGTACGAAGCTGCGACCGTCGACGGCGCCGGAATTTTCGGACGATTTGCTTACATCACCATGCCTTGGCTCAAGCCCACCCTTATGATCGCAGCTATCATCAATACTCTGTTCGGCATTATGCAATTTGACGTGGTTTACATGATGACTCAAGGGGGGCCGGGCGACGCCACAATGCTCTTGTCCATTCTGCTGCACCGAAAAACGTTCATCTTCTCCGACTTCGGTGGCGGCGCCGCCGTATCCAACGTGTTGGCGCTGCTCTCTCTCGGAATCGGCCTTCTGTTCGTCCGTATGTTGTATCGGTCCGAACAGGAAATCGAGAGCTAGGTGTGAATAGGACACAAGGAGGCAAACAGCGCTTATGTCAGCAGTAAGTTCAACTCCCTATCGCAAGCCTTTTAGGTTCCCGGTCCGCAAGCTCGTCCTATTCCTAATGGCTTTGTTCTTCGGTTTCTGGATACTCTTTCCCTTCTACTGGATGATCACCAGCAGCTTTATGAAGCCGGCCGAGTTGGGCGCGGTTCCGCCCCACTGGATTCCACAACAACCCACGTTGAAGAACTATATCGAAGTCACCGTTGGGCGGGTTGAAGCCGAAACGGGCAGCGCCCAATACGGCACGTCCAAGGAAGGCCAGCGTTTCCCGAGGAGTCTCGCCAACAGCTTTTTGGTCGCCTTCGCGGTGGCCATCTATAACTTGATTGTCGGGTCGATTGCCGGCTATTCCTATGCCCGTTACAGGTTTTTTGGCGGTCGGGCTACCTATCTGTTGTTCCTGGGCTCGCGCGGCCTGCCAACCATGGCGCTCATCGTGCCAATGTTCTTTATCTTCCGCAACCTGCACGTGATGGATACGCCCTGGGCACTGGTTATCGCATACAACGTTTTCACCCTGCCGATGACCATCTGGGTGCTCAAGGAGTATTTCTCCACTATTCCGGTTGACCTGGAAGAAATGGCAATGATCGATGGCGCCACCCGCTTACGAGCTTTTGTGTCAGTCGTCTTGCCGGTAAGCGCCCCCGGCCTCACGGCCGCCGGTATTATGGCCTTTATGGAATCCTGGAGTGAGTTCTTCTACGCTTTGTCGCTCACTAACGAACTCACCTTCCCCCCGCTGCTGGCCGGCTTTCGCCGTATGGAACAGGTCAACTGGAACGCACTGGCAGCCGCGGCCGTGTTGGGCGTGATCCCGCCTGTAATCCTGACGCTGCTCTTCCAGCGCTATCTGGTGGCCGGCCTCAGTCGGGGCGCCGTCAAAGAATAACCCAACTCACAGGAGCGGTAGTTATGTCAAATACAGCCCACTCTGAAGGTGCCAAAAAGTGGTTTTTCCCGGACGGGTACCTGCCGGAAAAGAACACTGAAGGAGAACTGATCAGCCACGAGGCTCTGATGATCTTGAATACCGGCAGCCAGCCGGCCCACGTGGAAATTGACATCTTCTTTGAAGATCGCGATCCGATCAAAGCTGTTCCGGTAACCGTCGGCGCCGAACGCGTTCACTCTATCCATCTGGATGAGCCAGATCAATTCGGCGGCGTTGTCATCCCACCTCTGGTCCAATACGCGCTGGCCATTCGCAGCGACCGCGAAGTCATCGTACAATTTGGCCGGCTGGACGCCACCCAGGTCAATCTGGCTTACTACACCACGATGGGTTATCACAGCGATTGAACGACGCTCAGCGGGACAAAATACAGGGCGGCCTGATCGTTTCGATCAAGCCGCCCTTTTTGGGTGTCACCAGCAAGACTCAAGGTCGTCATCTGGCGATGGGCAAGGAGACTAGAGGATGATTTCTTCTCGTCGATACGACGTCAGTTCTTCGATGCCTGTCTGGTTGACAATGATTCCGTCCTCATAGCGAACACCGTACTCTCCATCGCTCAACCAGACATCCACGTTGAACTGCATGCCCGGCTGAATGACAAAATCAGCCTCACGTCCCAGCCACAGCCCTTCGCATTCGGATACGCCGGTACCGTGGGCCGGTCCGTACAACGTGAAATCCTCAAACCCGTATTTGGAGAGTGTGTCATAGTATTTCTTGAAGACGGTCTGGGCCGGAACCCCAGGCCGGATGTCGTGCAACGCACCGTCCACCGCTTCCAGCGCCACGCTCATCAACTGGCGTGCCTTGTCGGGCACCTGGCCGATGACCAGCGGCCGGCAGAGATTGCCGCAATAGCCCATGTAGCGCGCCCCGAAGGTCAATTGCACCAGTTCATCGCGTTTGATGCGCCGGTTGGAGGACTTGGACAGGCTCTGGTGGGTGTGCGGCCCGGAACAGACCCAGATGGGATATGACGTTCCCTCGGCGCCCATGCTTCTCATCGTGGCCCGTGCTTTGGCCTCGATCTCCCATTCTGTCTGGCCCTCACGCAGATCGTCCACCACGTCGATGAGTGCCTGCTCGGTGATGTAGTATGCCTTGCGAATTACGGCCATTTCGTATTCCGACTTGATGGCACGCACTTTGAGCAATACGTCATCCGCCGCCACGAACTCCGCGTCAGGCGCTCCCCGTTTCAGATCGTCCAGAATACGGGCCGGAAAAATGTTGCCGTCCGTCAATCCAATTCGTTTCGGAGGCCGCTGGCAGACGGCCTTCAGTATCGCGCCAAAATCCTTATTATCGACACTTGGAACCCACTCAGGCGCCCCGCTTTCCACGAACAACGGATTGATCAGGATGTTTTTGATGCGCGAGTACTCTTTGGCCATCTCGTAGGACTCGGGGCCACCGGTTACCAACGCCGCTTCGCCCTCTCGCGGCACAACCACGCCGGCAAAATCAAAGAAGGGCCAGAAGTCTGCCAGGTAACGACTGCTCGCCAGTTCAGATTCAGAAGAGTAAGTGACCATCAGGTCCAGGCCGGCCTCGGCCATGGCTGCCTGCAGCCTTTGGATTCGGTTTTCGTAGTCACTATCAGGGATCATTTCGGTTCGCACAGTACTTCACCCCCACTGGTTGGTTTGGATCATATCAGGAAGCGCTTGGGATTGTCGCGCAACATCGTGTCTATTTGAGCCTGACTGATGCCCTCATCAAGCATCATAGGCACGATGTTGGTCAAAACGTGGTCGTAACCCCAGCCGCCGTAGGTGCGCAGCAGGTTCTTCAGGCACACATCGCACGCCAGCAGGATATTGGACAGGTAACCGGCCTCGATCAACGTCTTGATGACCCTGACCCGCTCGATGTCACGGGCGAAAACGCCGCCGGCGAAGCCGCGATAGCGTTTCTCGATGTAGAACTCCTTGCCAAAATTGTCGAATTCTAACATGGCGCCGGTATCCGCCAGCTTGCGGCAATAGTCCATGTCGATTTCGACGTCGATGTGGTTGATATTGATCTTGTGCGGCGGCACCCCGTGTTTCGTCAGCACGTCAACGACTTTCAGCCCTTCCTGGCCCCACGGGTAGGTGTGCACGATGATGCCAACCCCGGTTTCGGCGTACGCGTTAGCCGAGGCAATCAGCACCTTGACCTCGTTGGGATGGGCGACCGGGCTGGTCCCAATCTCCCCAATCACGCCGGCGCGAATCTGGGTGCCATACAACCCGTCGTTCAGGCCGGTCAGAATCTCAGCCGTCAATTGGTCGATCGTGCGCTCGTCCATGTCGGCCGGATGGGTGTCGGCATAGTAATAGCCGCAGCCGGCGATAATGTTCACGCCCGTGTTGCGCGAGATGTAGCGCAACGCCTCCGGGTCGGGACCGATCCCTATCGAGGTGGCGTCGACCATCGTATCACCGCCGGCGCCGTGGAAGTGGCGCAATTCGTCCATGGCAACGTTCACGTCACCGAGAATGAGATTGTCACGGACTGCGTACGGGTTGCGTGCCAAAGCCCCCAGATTGCTCATCTGAACCGGTTCTTCGGACAGTGTCCTCTTGGAGGCCGCCTCAAATTCCGTGAATTGATTGACCAGGTTGATCAGGACGTGCTCGTGAGGTGATATAACCCCCAGTTCGTCATCGTCCAGCCAACCACTGACCGACATTACTGGCATTCTGTCACATCCTTTCTAGAGTAGTATTGACCCATTAGATGCCGCAATCGGTAGACAGCTATCGACACATTTCTTGTCCGGGTTTCGCCTGGGCCTGGGCACCCCGCGCACAATGCACGTTACAGCTACACGTAGCCCTGGGCTTCGATCAGTCGGTTCAAGCGCTCGCGATAGTAGAGGAAATTCTCCCACGGCACGTGCGGCGGGATGGAGTGATCGCCAAACGGGATGTAACCACCACTGCGCAAGATCGTTGCCACGTCCTCCAAGAACCGATCTATCCGTTCCTTGCCCAGCGCAATCTCGTTTTTGGGAACGCCGCCCATCATTTGCAGGCCGGGGTATTTTTTGCGCGCCTTGACGATGTCCATTCCGGCACTGACTTCCATCGGATACAGGCCGGTGACACCGGCTTCAAGAAACAGTGGAATCAAATCCTCACAATTGCCGTCCGTGTCCACCAAGATGATGTCGATGCCGTGGCCCTTCACAAAATCGGTCAATTGTTGGTAATAGGGTGTCATGAACGTCTTGAAAATCTCCGGCGACACCATCGATCCCTTGGAAGCCGATATGTCCTCAAAGATGTGTACGCAATCCACGTCCACTTGGGCCAGAACCTCTTCCCAGACGGCCATCCACAGCGTGGTCAGGTGCTGCAACATATCCTTGATCAGGTCAGGCTGGTCATAGTAGAAGTAGAACAGGTTCATATACCCCAACAGGTGGGCCAACAAGCCGAAGCATCCCAGCGGATAACCCCCCAGCGCCAGCGGATAATCACGGTTGCGGTAGGCCGCCACCAGCTCAGGCCAATGTGCAGGGAAGCGCTCCGCCATGTTGTCGAAGCGCAAGCGCTCCTCCTTGATGCGTTGCCAGCTCTCCCAGTCTTTGACCGGCCAGGACATCGCGGTCGGCAAAACGCCTTCATGCTTCTGAAACCGCCTTCCAACGCCGTCGATGTCGACGTAGTCCAAGAACTTTTCGTCCTCGGCAACAATACGTGGCTCGAAATGCGGGCAGAAGAGCTGCTCGACGTGTACCAGCGCCGTGCTCTTGTCAAATCCAAAGTAGTCGGACACGTCCAGGTCCAACGGAAACCCCTGGCTGGGCCAATAAAGCGCCCCGCCCCAAATGGCGATGCCATCCGGCAGATCTATGCGCCGTTGCCGTT
>CAZHBM010000126.1:0-2070 GCA_964529945.1 uncultured Anaerolineales bacterium
GCGCCGCCGACCGTGGCCGAGTTCTGCCGTTGGCAACGACCGGGAGGTGTCGAGTGAGCCTGCCCACCAGCCTGTACGTGCCCGGTGATTCGTGGCTGCATCGTCTCGACCCACGTGTCAAACTGGCCTTTGCCCTACTGATTACCATTCTGGCCCTCAGCCTCAACAGCCTGCTGCTCTTCTTGGTGCTGCTGATCCTGTGCCACCTGGTGCTGCTTTCGGCCGGCATCCCGACGGCACGCATCGGCTGGGCCTGGCGACTGATGTTGCCGGTGGTTATTTTGATTCCGCTGCTGTGGCCCATCTTCTCCCCCGCGATAGGGCCGGTACTGCTGCGTCTGGGACCGGTCACCCTCACCGCACTCGACATCTGGCAGGGCCTGGCGATGGCCGCCCGGGTGCTGACCATGGCTTTCGCATTCTTTGTCTGGTTGTTTACCACTGATGAGACCGAAATGGTCCTCGGCTTCGTCGCTTTGGGTCTGCCCTTCGAGTGGGGGCTGACGCTGGCCATCACGTTGCGCTACGTACCTGCCCTACAGACCACATTCCAGCAAGTGATGGACGCCCAGCGCGCCCGCGGGCTGGTGATTCCGCGTCGCAACCCGCTGCGCGCTGCCCGGGCCTACGTGCCGGCCCTGGTGCCTATGCTCATCCTGGCATTGCGTTCAGCCGACAGCCTGTCGCGCGCCCTGGAGGCCCGTGCCTTTGGCGCTCCCGACCGCCGGCGTAGCCAACGCCGCCGCCTGCATCTGACCACGCCCGATTGGCTGGCGCTCACGCTGCTGTTGGTTTTCTTTTTCGCGCTGCTTGCCACCCGCCTGTTCCTCGGTTGGGGCCGGGACCCAGTCTGGTGACGCTTGGGGGCCACATCCACAGCCAGTTAATCTCTCCGCTCTTTCTTTTCTTTTTTGGCGAACGGGTGCAAAATATAATTTGCAGTCTGTATTAGTTGGTGGTATAATTTAGCTTGGTTTTCGATAGATTGGTGTTGCGGAAAAGTGGGCTGCTCCCCACTTTTCTTCGTAGAGGGGCTATTTGATGCCCTTTGACAGCACAGTCGCCTAATACGGGGTGAATTAGAGACCTTTGAAGTCTGCCGGTAGCCCCGGCGGTCCAGTTTGGTACATTTTTTGGAAAGTATGTGAGGGTACTGTGAATAAGGAGTTTGTTGCTGCGATAAACCAGGTATGTCACGATCGCCAGCTCCCAAAGGAAGTGGTGCTGGATGCCGTCGAAGCTGCCCTGGTTTCGGCCTATCGACGTAAATTTGGCGCCACGCAGGGTATCACCGCTCGCATCGACCCAGACACCGGCGAAGCCAAGATATTCATTGAGAAAGAAGTAACCGATGTCGTCACCGACACCGACAAGCAGATCGGCCTGCCGGAAGCACTAAAGCTGGACCCGGAGGCTGTCGCCGGCGGCGTCGTGCCGGTGGAATCCACGCCCAAAAACTTCGGCCGTATCGCCGCCCAGACGGCACGCCAGGTGATTCTTCAACGCATTCGGGAAGCCGAACGCGACTCTCTGTTCAGCGTGTACGCCGATCGTGAAGGTGAGATTATCAACGGCACGGTCCAGAATATTGAAGCTCACCAGGTTACGTTGAGCCTGGGCAAGGTCGAAGCTATTCTGCCGCGCTCGGAGCAAATGCCTACCGAACGTTACAGCATTGGGCAGCGCTTACGCGCTTACGTGTCGGAAGTGCAGAAGACGCCGCGTGGCCCGATGATCATCGTGTCACGTACCCACCGCAACATGTTGCGCCGTTTGATGGAACTGGAAGTGCCGGAGATCTACAACGGCACCGTCCAGATTCAAGCAATTGCTCGTGAAGCCGGTTACCGTTCCAAAGTGGCGGTCAGCGCGCTGCAAGAAGGCGTCGACCCGGTTGGCTCGTGCGTGGGCATGCGCGGCGTCAGGATTCAGAGCATCGTCAACGAGTTGAACGGTGAAAAGATTGATGTGGTTCAATGGAATCCCGACCTGTCTTACTTTATTGCCAACTCACTCAGCCCGGCCAAGGTTATGAACGTGATGCTGAACGATATCAACGGTAAAACTGCT
>CAZHBM010000126.1:2080-9269 GCA_964529945.1 uncultured Anaerolineales bacterium
GGTGAAAAGATTGACGTCGTTGCCTGGAGTCCAGATTCGGCCACCCTGATCGCCAACGGCTTAAGCCCGGCTAAGGTGCTGAATGTGATGCTCGACGAGGATGGCGGAGACCGAACGGCTACAGTTGTCGTTCCCGACCGCCAACTGTCACTGGCCATCGGTAAAGAGGGTCAGAATGCCCGCCTGGCCGCCAAGTTGACTAACTGGCGCATCGACATCAAGAGTATTACCGAAGCCGCTACAGAAGCACTGCAGAAAGCTGGGGAACAGGAGGAGATTCACCAGGCAACAGCGAAAGACCACGACATTTTGGCGATTGCCAACGAGATTCTGAAAGAAAAAGAGGGCGCCGAGCTCTCCGACGGCGAAGCCCAAGCGTTAAGCAGGGCCGTCGAGATCGTCCGCACGGCCGAGGTTGCCATGCAAAAGGAGCAGGCAGCCGCTCGTTTGCGTGAGGCGATTGCCCAGGCATTGGTGGCCGACAAACCCTCTGCCCCACGGCCCAAAGCCGAAACGGATGCGGATTTACTCAGCCGGGCCGAGGCTATTCTGGCCGCCAAGACCAGCAGTGAGTTGGACGAAGGCGAGGCAGAGGAACTCAAGGCCATTGAGGCCGCCATCGCAGAAATGGAAGGCGCATTGGAGGGCGAGGAGACTGAAGAGCCTCAGGCGGTAGCGGAAGACGCACCGCCGGTTTTAACCCAGCCTGCCGCCGCCGACGCTGAAGCAGAAGCTGAACCTGAAATGATGGCCACAGAAGTCGAAGAGCCGGTGGCCGCCGAAGCACAAGAAGAAACCGAACCTAAAGCTGAGACCGAGGTTGATGCTGAAGCTACTGAAGACATTCAAACCTTAGAACAAGAGACACAAGAAAAAGCTGAACCCGTCGAGGGAAAGGAGCCCGCGACGGAGCCGCAGCCTGGAGAACCTGAAATGACGGCAAAGTGGGTCATCAACGAAGACGAAGACGAGGAAGATGACGCCTTCGAGGGTCGCTCGAAACGCAAAGGACGCAGCAAGAAGCGCCAGCTTGTATTTGATGAAAAATTGGGAGAAGTCGTCTCCCATCGCCGGCGCAAGCCAGGTAGACAACAAAAAGATTGGGAAGACTATTACTAGAGACCGCGAGGGACGTGTGAAGCACGTACCGCAACGCACCTGCATTGCCTGCCGTTCGGCCGGCTCCAAGCGCGAACTGGTCCGGGTGGTGCGCCATCCCGACGGCAGCGTTGTGGTCGATGAGAGTGGCAAGGCCAATGGTCGCGGCGCCTACCTGTGCCGCGACCCCAAATGTTGGGCATCGGCATTGGCCGGCAGAGGGCCGCGCGCTGCCGGAAAGTTGGCGGCAGCGCTGAAAACGTCCCTTTCAGACTCCGACCGAGACGCTTTGCGCGCTTACGCGAAAAATCTGGTGCAGGCAACTCCGGTCAGTAGTCAGGAAAAGTGAATAATTTGAATGGGGGCGGCTCACTTGCCCCCATCTCGCACGCATACATACATTTACATACGATTGGCTGGTTTGCTATGAGCCATATTTCTGGACTGGAAAGGTGAAAGAGCAACACCCAAGTGAACACTCCAAAGCGACTATATGCGCGTGGGAGGGATGCTATGAATAGCTGAGGCTGTTGACCTTAAGCTGTTTGCCCCTCAACTTCGCCACGGACATCCTCTCCCTCGACGTGATTGTATAGCTCGACTCTTCGAGCTTGCGCCCCATTGGTGCTCACGAATTGTTGTTTGCCAGCCACAGAGCCGATTTTTCCGGCCTGCGGTGCCCTTGCGCGCCGTCGGTCGAATCGGACGGTTCACGTCGAAAGCGAAATTAACCCATAATAGGGATGGAGATAAATCAAGGAGGGTGTTATGAGTAGGGAAAAGGAAGCGGTACGGAAGGTCGATCGGACCATTGAAATACCTCCCAGTCTCACTGTGCGTGACTTAGCGGAAAGTATGGGCGTCAGCCCCATCGACATTATCAAGCAGCTGATGGGCAATGGGATTATGGCCAACATCAATCAGCAGATTGACTTTGACACGGCGGCCATCGTTGGCAGTGACATGGGTTTTGAAATCGTCGCTGAATCACCGACGGAGGAGGCGGCCAGCCCGGTTGAGGACGGCCTGCCGCTCCGCGATCGATTTATCGCCGATGAAGACCCTTGTGATCTCGAAGAGCGTCCTCCTGTGGTCACTATCCTGGGTCACGTCGATCATGGCAAGACTACACTCTTGGACGCGATCCGCGAAACCAAGGTCGTCGAGGGCGAAGCCGGTGGCATCACGCAGCACATCGGAGCCTACCAGGTAGAGGTCAATGGACGCAAGGTCACCTTTTTGGATACACCCGGACATCAGGCGTTCACGGCAATGCGCGCCCGCGGCGCGCAATGCACAGACCTGGTCATTTTGGTGGTTGCTGCCGACGACGGGGTCATGCCTCAGACGCGGGAGGCCATCGATCACGCCCGCGCCGCTCAGGTGCCCATCATGGTCGCTCTCAATAAGATTGACCGGCCCAACGCCAATCCGGACAAGGTCAAGCAGGAACTGGCCGATGTCGGTCTCCTGGTCGAAGAATGGGGCGGCGATACGATCTGCGTCCCGCTGTCCGCCAGGCTGCGCCAGGGTATCGACGAGCTTCTGGAAAACATCTTCCTGGTGACCGAAGTGGCCGAGCTGAAGGCCAATCCCTGCCGTTTGGCGCAGGGAACCGTCATCGAAGGCCGGCTGGACGAGAAACAGGGAGTGACCGTTACCATGCTGGTGCAGAATGGCTCCTTGAAGGTGGGCGACACGGTAGTCATCGGCGAGCATTACGGCAAGGTGAGGGCCATGTTCGACGATCAAGGCAACCGCATAAGCGAAGCCCTGCCGGCAACACCGGCCGCCATTCTGGGCTTGTCCACCGTGCCCCAGGCCGGCGAACTGTTCGAGGTGGTGCCCAATGAGCGCGCCGCCCGCGAGATTGTCGGCGAAAGGGTCGAAGCCGCGCGCGCAGCCGGCAAACGTGCCCAGCGCACGATTTCCCTGGACGACATCTTCCAGCGGATGCAGGCCGGCGAGACCAAGGAACTAAATCTGGTCCTCAAGGCCGACGTGCAGGGATCCATAGAGCCAATCGTCAAGTCCCTGGAAGATTTGGGCGATCAAGATCTCAAGGTACACATCCTGCGCCAGGGCACCGGTAATATCACCGAGTCGGACGTCACACTGGCAATGGCTTCGTCGGCCATCGTCATCGGTTTCGCCGTCGATGCCGACGCCGCCGCCGAACGTCTCGCCGAAGTGGAAGGCGTCGATATTCGCCACTATAACATCATCTACAAACTCATTGATGACATAGAAAAAGCCCTCAAAGGCCTGCTGGAGCCAACCTACGAACCGGTCGTTATCGGTCACGCCGAGGTACGTACCGTTTTCAGGATCCCGCGCAAGGGTAATATCGCCGGCTCTTACGTCCAGGATGGACGCATCGTCCGCAACGACCTCGCCCGCGTGTTGCGCAACGGCCAACAAATCCACGAGGGCAAAATCAGCTCCCTCAAACGGTTCACTGAGGACGTTCAGGAAGTCGCCACCGGATATGAGTGCGGTATCGCGATGGATAGCTTCAACGACTTCAAAGAAGGTGACGTTATCGAGTGCTTCCGTATGGAGCGCGTTTCGTAAATGATCGTCACAGCGCCCGATGGGCGCTGTGACACGCCGGCGCCGGGCCGGCATCCGCTGAGAGTTCTCGCCGGATGCCGGCCCGGGCGGAATAATTGTATGGGGCAGTTCAAAGGCTAGCAGACGACAACGACAGGCAGCCGAGTTGATACACGAGGAACTGAGTACGCTAATTCTGCGGCGGGCCAAAGACCCACGCCTGGACCCGATAACCATTACCAGTGTGGAGCTTTCGCCTGATTTGCAGAATGCTCTGGTCTACTACTCCGTGCTGGGTGATGACGAGGCCAAGCGGGACGCTAAGGCAGGGCTTGAGCAAGCCAACGGCTTTCTACGCCACGAATTAGGCAACAACCTGCCCCTACGCTTAACCCCTACCCTTACCTTTCGTTTCGACGAATCGCTTGAGCACGGGCTACACATCGACCAGATATTGGACGACATCCTGGCCGAGGAAGGCGATTCCGAAGCCGCCGACGAGGCCGATTCGTAATGGCTGCGGTCCACCACCTGGCGACTCATCAGACGACCGATGAGTTGCCCATCCAAGGCATCCTCAACCTGAACAAACCGGCCGGTAGAACGTCCCACGACGTGGTGGCCCGCATCCGCCGTCTGACCGGCCAACGCAAGGTCGGTCACACCGGAACCCTCGATCCAATGGCCACCGGTGTGCTTGTTTTGTGCCTCGGCCAGGCCACCCGCCTGGTAGAGTATATGTCAACCGGCACCAAACAGTACCGGGCCACCATTCGCCTGGGAATCGCCACCGATACCTACGATGGTGACGGGCGGGTCACCCGCTACACCCCGACCTTTCGCCTCAGCTTTGACGAAATAAACAATGCTGTCGCCGCCTGGCGCGGGCCGGTGCTGCAAATCCCACCCCCCTACTCGGCGCTAAGTCGGGACGGACAACGCCTTTATCGGCTAGCCCGGCAGGGTCAACCGGTGGTCGCCGAACCACGGCCGGTAGTCTTCAACGACATCGAAATTCTTGACTGGCGCGCGCCGCTGCTTACACTTCGAGTTGCCTGTTCGCCAGGAACTTACATCCGTTCACTGGCGCACGATATCGGCGCCGCGCTGGATGTCGGTGGTCACCTGGCAGGTTTGATCCGCCTTGCCAGCGGCCGGTGGCGCCTGGAAGACGCGCTTTGCCTGGCAGACTTTGAGCGAGCCGTCAGTCAAGGGACCTGGCAGCGGCACCTGCAGCCTATGGACGCCGCCGTGTCTCATATTCCCGCCGTCCACCTGTCACCCGCCGAGGCCGAACACACGCGCCAGGGTCGCCCAGTTTATCTGCCACTGGCGCCGGCTGCCGATTTGCTTCGAGCTTATGCCCCCACCGGTTACCTTTTGGCCATATTGCGTGCCGGTAACGCGCCTGGCTTGTGGCAACCACACAAAGTATTTCACGGATGATCGCCCTATGGACATTATTCACGACTTTTCCGAAGCCAATCCGGCCCGCCCGACCTTCGTCACTGTCGGCTCATACGATGGGTTGCACGTCGGTCACCAACACCTGCTGGGTCAGATGCAGACTGCTGCCCGCCGTCAAGACGCAATGACGGTCGTGGTCACCTTTCATCCGCGACCGCTGGCCGTGTTGGCGCCACACGTACCCGCCCGCTACCTGACCAGCCAGCGGCAAAAAGAGCGACTGCTTCAGGCATTCGGCATCGATCTGACGGCCATCATTCCCTTCACCAGGCAATTAGCCCAACAGCCGGCGCGCCAGTTTGTGGAGACCATGACCAATCACCTGCGCATGCGCGCGCTGTGGGTGGGCCCCGACTTCGCTTTGGGACGCAATCGCGAGGGAGACATTCCCGCCTTGCGCGAGATGGGCCAGGATCTGGGTTTTGAAGTGTTTGTGATGGACCCGCTGCAGCGCGGCGGTGAGATCGTCAGCAGTACCCGCATCCGCAAACTACTGGAAAACGGCAAGATACGCGAGGCGACAGACCTGCTCGGCCGCTACCCCACATTGGAAGGCACGGTCATTCACGGCCAGGAACGCGGCCGTCGACTGGGTTTTCCGACCGCTAACATCACCATCCCAGGCGATATGGTCCGCCCGGCCAACGGCGTTTACGCTTGCTTCGTGTGGATCGACGGCGTGCGCTGGATGGCCGTCACCAATATGGGCACCCGGCCCACCTTCGACGATACCGAACACTTTGTTGAGGCATACGTGATCGGCTTCGATGGCGTCCTGTACGGTAAGACCATTGGCCTGGAATTGGTCGACTATCTGCGGCCGGAGGTGCGCTTCGACAGTGTGGAGGCACTCGTCGCCCAGATGAACGAGGATACCCACTGGGCGGAGCATCTGCTGCAAACGGTGCCTGACAATGGCCCCAACCCAGCCTTGCCACCGACAGGGACTTCCGAGCAGCCGGCCGGTACTGTCTAGGGCCGACACGCGCCCGACGTCAGTCTCCTGCCTCAATCGGGGGCACGTAACGCGGCAAATATATCCAGAAAGTATTGCCACGTTCCACATGGCTCTCTATATGGATGTGCCCCCCGTGCTGTTTTACAATTCCGTAAGCGGCCGCCAATCGCAACCCCACGCCATCGGCCACTTCCCGCGACCGCAGGAAGAAAGGCTCAAACACTCGTTGCTGGTCGACCGGGCTAAGCTTCGGCCCACTATCGCTAATCTTGAGCACCACATAGTCCCCGCCGGGCAACTCATAATCCTGCCGCGACGGGCTTTCACCAACCGACGCATTGGCTGCCTCGAACACCAACCGCCCACCCCCCGGCATAGAAGCCTGTGCGTGCCGGACCAGGCCCAGAATCATATTTTCGATCTGGTTGGAATCGGCTTTGATCGGCCACAATCTCGGGGAAATAAACGCCTCTTTGTGGATGTTGTCAGCCAGTTCATCGTCAACCTGCTTCCAGACTTGCTCCAGGAGCGCATTCGTGTCCAATACACGAGAAGTGAGCATCTGCTTGCGGCCGAAGGCCAGCAATTGGCTGACTTCTTGAGCCGCGATGTGGCCCGCCGACAATATCCTGTCCGCCATCTCATGGATCGGATCGCCGGGCGCCAGATGCATTTGGATCAGCTCGGCATAGCCGTTGATGCTGGTCAGTAGATTGTTAAAATCGTGAGCGATGCCGGCCGCCAGTTGGCCAACTGCCACGATGCGTTCCTGCTCCAGAAGCTGTTGCTGCATTCGCTCGCGCTCGGCAATTTCGTGCCTCAGTTGCTCGTTGGCTGTTCGCAAGTCTACAGTACGCTGGTCGACACGCTGCTCCAAATCGTGCATACTGAGACACAACTCCTGTGACATCGCATTGAAGGCGGCGGTCAGTTCCTGTAATTCGCGGCCCGCCGGAGGCTCGATCTGTTCGCCCAGATGTTCCTGCTGTTTCGATATCTGTTTCGCCTTGTCGCGCACCCGCGCCAGCGGTTCAAACACCAATCGCCGGCCCAACCACCATTGGGCGGCGAAGAGACCGGCGATCAGCAACACCAGAATAATGGACGCCCTCA
>CAZHBM010000127.1:0-9215 GCA_964529945.1 uncultured Anaerolineales bacterium
GTGTTTCAAAGTCGAAGCCCTCGGACACGGCTGCCTCGTACAGAAAAACGTGCAAGGGCCGGCCGGCCGTCACCTTGGGGTCTAATTGGCGCAAGGAGCCGGCCGCGGCATTACGTGGATTGGCGAACTCTTCTTGACCGGCCTTGGCGCGCTCGGCGTTCATTCGTTCGAATTCGTCCTTGCGCATAAAAACTTCGCCACGAACGACCAAAGAGCTGGGTATCTTGACATCCGATCCTTGGTAAAGGACCAGCGGCACCTCTTTGATCGTTTTGACGTTGGCCGTCACGTCCTCTCCGATGGTCCCATCACCCCGAGTGGCCGCCCGGGTCAACTTACCCTGCTCGTAGGTCAATTCGATAGCCAGGCCGTCATATTTTGGCTCGGCCACGTAGGTGAGCTGATCGCGTCCCAGTTCCTTGCGACAGGTACGGTCGAAATCTTGGACGGTCGATTCTTCGTGGGCCGCCCGCAGGCTTAACATGGGGACCGGATGCCGGGCCTCGGCCAGGCCTTCCTGCGGTTCGGCGCCGACAGTGCGGGTGGGCGATTCCGGACTCTGCAGTTGTGGATATTCTTGTTCCAGGCCCTGCAGTTGTTGCATCAACCGGTCGTATTCGGCGTCAGAGATGACCGGGTCATCCAGCACGTAATAGCGATGATTGTGGTACCTTATGGCATCTCTGAGCTGTGCGATGGCCTTTTTCGCCTTTTCCTCGGAATCGATGCTATCGACATCGATCTTGGGCATCATTTTGTCATCTTCAGACATTCGACTCACCTGCGTTTCAGAAGGGCGCGCAAATCACCCCAACTGCGCGTATTCAGCACGTCGCCGGCCTCCAACCAACCCCGGCGGGCCTGGCCTACCCCAAATCGCATGTAATGCAACTCGCGCGTCGTATGGGCATCTGTCGATATGGAGAGTTTCAACCCCATATCTTTGGCCATTTTGCTGTAAACATCGTTAAGATCCAGGCGGGCTGGATTGGCGTTGATCTCGAGGAAACAACCCCGCTCCAGTGCCGCCTGCATAATTCGTTCCATGTCCACGTGATAGGGTTCCCTTTTGCCGATCAGGCGCCCTGTGGGATGGGCCAGAATGTTGACGTTGGGATTGTCCATGGCTCGAATAATGCGTTCGGTCTGTTTGTCCTGCGAGAGGTTGAATTGTGAGTGGACAGAACAAAGTACCAGGTCGAGCTTGGCCAGGGCTTGGTCAGGCATATCCAATGACCCATCTTCCAGGATGTCCACTTCGATACTTTTTAGTAGCCGGATCCCCTTCAATTGATCGTTTAAGGCATCAACTTCGTCGATCTCCTTGGCCAACCGCTTTGCATCCACGCCTTGAGCCACGGCCACGCGTGGTGAATGATCGGTAATGGCCAGGTACTCATAGCCGCGCTCTTTTGCGGCCTGAGCCATCTCTTCTAGGGTGTTCTTGCCGTCACTGTACTGCGAGTGGGCCTGCAAATCCCCGCGCATGTCCTCCAGAGTCACCAGGGTGGGCAGCCGTCCCTCCTGGGCGGCAGCGATTTCGCCCCGGTCCTCGCGCAATTCAGGCTCGATGTACGGCAGGCCCAAGGCTCGATACATGTCTTTCTCGGTGCTACTGGCAATGAGTTTGCCATCATCGTACAGGCCGTATTCGTTGTTCTTCCAGCCGCGGTCGATGGCCATGCGCCGCAGCGCAAGGTTGTGCGGCTTGGAACCGGTGAAGTATATCATGGCCGCACCGTAGCTCTCGGGCTTGACCACCCGCAGGTCAACCTGCATGCCGCGGCGAAGCATTACCGTGCTGCGGGTCTCGCCCTGGGAGACGATTTCTTCCACCTCTTCGTACCCAACAAAGGCGTCGATGATCTTCGATCCGTCGTCGCCGGTGGCAACCATGTCCAGGTCACCGACGGTCTCTTTGCGGCGCCGGTAGCTGCCGGCTACTTCTGCCTTTTTCACACCTTCGATATTACGAACATAGGCGATGAGCGGCTCGGCTATTTCCTCTGCAGTGCTCAATAGCGTCCGTTTTTCGCGTTCTGTGGCCTGCTTCAAACCTTTGCGGATATTCTCTTCCGTCTTTTCTCCGAACCCTTCTAGCCGGCGAACCTTACCTTGCTCGAGGGCCTGTTTCAGGTCGTTGAGAGTATTGACCCCTAATTGTTCGTGGATCTGCTCCACGCGTTTGGGTCCCAGCCCGGGAATGCTCAGCATTTCGGCCAGCTCGGACGGGGTTTCCTTTCTTAGTTTTTGCAGCGCCGCCAACTTGCCGGTCTCGACAATTTCCTTGATCTTGGCAGATAGGTCCTTGCCGATGCCGGGCAGCTGGGTCAGGTCTCGTCCTTCCTGGACCCATTCCGCCACACTTTCCGACAGGTCGCCCACACTACGGGCTGCATTTCGGTATGCCCGCACCCGGAATTGATTTGCGCCTTCAATTTCCAGAAGATCGGCCATTTCCTCGAACGCTTGAACCACATCGGAATTATAGACTGGCATTGTGCCACGCCCTTTCAGTTCTCGTCATCTAATTGTCCGCTGGGACTCGGCTGGTTCCGGTGTCAAGTCTGCATTCATATTGTATCCAAATTTGATGCCAATAGCTATGTATCTGGGTACATAAAATGGATAGCAATGCGGTCATATTCCCAATATTAAGGTAAATGTGCATTGAGAGCGACAGTCTGTAAACGTACAAGGAGGCGGTAAGAAGGAATGGTGGCAGTCCGCTAGATGGTTCGCTTGACGTGGAGAAAGGCCGTTGTTACAAGGCGGCAGTGTTGACGATCAACTCCGGTAAGGCAATCAATCTTTGGGCCGAATTGCCGGCCGGTCAGGAGGCAGCACAAAAGAGAGCGTGCGATCCGCCGGGGGCGTTGCACCGGTCGAAGCGTGGGGGATCCATTTGGCAGCCAATGATCGGGCGCCTCGGCGAGGCAGTTCTTCAGGGTCGAACATGCTCAACTGTTCTGAACTGCTTCCCAATAGCCGGCTGCGTCTTCTCGGCTGCTGACGTCGAGTTTGTGCAGAATACGGTGAACGTGGTTCTTGACAGTCCCAACCTCTATCACCAGGCGATCGGCGATTTCCTTGTTCGTCAATCCTTCCCCGATCAGTTGGAGCACCTCTTCTTCGCGGGACGTGAGCTCGCGATAGCTTTGCAGCAGATGTTCGGGCTGGGGCGCATTGGCTGCCAGATTGGCGATGTGGGTCAGGAGTGCCCCGGCGACGTGTGGCGAGACAAGGGCTTCCCCCCGATGGGCCGCCCGGATGCTCTCGACAAGTTTGTCGATTGTATCTTCTCTAAGAACGTAACCCGCCACCCCGGCGTGGGCGTAGCGCAAGATGACATCTTCCGATTCGGCCACACCCAGGATCAATACCTTAGTGCCCTCAGTCTCTCTAAGTGCCTCAGCCAGGTGCAACGCCACATCATGATTCAGGTTGGTGCTTACAAGAGTCACGTCAGCGGCCAGTCCTCGCAGTTGGCGAAGGCCGTCAGTGGCATCGGTAGCTGAGCCGATTACCTGGATATCTTCTTCCTCGCTCAGCGCCGACGTCATGATGCTACATATCAAATGCGACTGATTAATGACGAATACTCTTATCACGGCTGGCTCCTAGTCCATCAAGGCACGACCAATGCGCTTTGTGCTGCCAAAACGCTCCCCGACCAACCGGCGGGATATATCTACACTTATATCTGTGCCTTGTATCCAGAGATATGGTCAACATGACTCTGAGCGTGATATGATAAAGGGGAAGAAACGTGTGGAATCTATTCTAGCACGCCTGCCACGAGAGTCAATAGCCAATCCTGGCAACGAAGTATCAGCGTGGAGACAGGGAACGGATTTCGTTTGTGTAGAAAGGTGAGATTGTGATTGACGAGACGTATACGTATACAGCCCGAAGTGTCGAAGACTCTACCGACGTCGTTACCTTCACGTTGCGCGGTAGTAACGTGTTGGTCGAGCTGGGGGTTCCCTTGGAGCAGATTGAAAGCACTCTTGGGGGGACCTCAGGTGAGAAACGGGCGCAGCCGGCACACATGGTCGGAAAATGGGCCAAACCGATTGCTGTTTCGATGGTCGAAAGAATGACCCATCCGGTGAACGTCCGCGACCTGCAGGCCCATCTTGATGGTGGATATCTGGAGGTTACCGCCTGGCTGCGACCACGCGGCCTCCGGCTGGCGCGGTTCACACTGTTCTCGGATCACGTGGACAATCCTGACGCTGCTGAAGCGTTTATCAGCGAGCTCGACCGGCGCAAAGATGTGGCAGCCCGTCCAGGCAAATTCCGCGGGTTGTTTGATTATTGGGCCGGTTGGGCTGCCACGACCGTAACCGGGCTTTTCCTGCTGTGGCGGGGATTCAGGCGGCTTTGGCCCAAACGCAGTCGATGATATGTTGCTATCGGAAGAGAAAGGCTGCCTGGCAATATGACGCAGCTTACAAACTCAGTGCAAGGAGCACGGATTATGGCGGACAGATTACGCGAGCCTGAGGCTCACCGCGTGCTTGTGGCGTTGGACGCATCACCGTACAGCTTGGCCATCCTGGAATCAGCGGCCGAACTGGCGGGTGACTTGCACGCGGAATTGCGGGGCGTATTTGTGGAAGGCACTCAGTTCTTCAAGTTGGCCGAATCTCAGGACTCATACAAAGCAGACAACACCAGCCCGCTTCTAAGTGAACCGATCAACAGAGCAAATGTCAATCAGGTCTTTAGTGTGCGGCCCGGTCAGATGGAGCGTACTATGGCACGTTTGGCCAATCAGGCCAGTGTGCCTTGGGATTTCCGCGTAGCGCACAGTGCCAGCGCATCCGAGCTGTTGGCGGCCGCATCCGACGTCGACTTGGTCGTACTGGGGAAGGCCGGCGGATTAGGGCCGGGTTGGCAACGACCGGATTCTATTGCCAGAGCGCTCATGGCGGAGACGCAGTCGCTGACCATGATTGTGCAGCGAGGTAAGAAACCCCGCCTGCCCATTCTAGTTGTATACGATGGGTCGGAGGCGGCTAAAAGAGCGTTGGCTGCCGCCAGGCGACTGGTTGGCAATAAGAGCGACCACTTGGTCGTAGTCATTCTGGCGGATACGCGCCAGGAGTCCATTATCCTGCAAGCTGAGGTCAACATTTTGCTACAAAGCTCGGGGCTTTATGCTCGTTATCGCCGGCTTCTGGGGGCCGAGGTTCAGGATCTGAATGAATTGATTGCCCGAGAGGACGGGGGACTGCTTGTGTTTCCTCGCCAGGATTCGCGTCTGCATAACGATATGTTCTTGACGATTCTAAGCGATATTATATGCCCCTTGCTGTTGGTACGTTCGAATCATCGTGTGGAGCCCGCTGATTTGTCTTTTGTCACGAAAAAACGGTTCTCTCCCTCGATGGGCCGAGGACGGCCTGTCCACCTGCTACCATTTTTCATTCTCACAAGACCGGGGGCTCTTCTCCGGTCGAGATAACACTGCCTCGCCGTAATTCCTTTCGTTCCATATATGCTGCAGAGGCCTGGTAAGACGATTTTCCGGCAACAGCGTGCGTTGGCCGATGCGTGGCCGATGCGTGGCCGATTGGCTATTGAAATGGCGCCAAAAATCACGTATAATTGATTCGTTATCGCTGCACTTGGCCCACGATGTTGATGGGGAGCGTGTTTTATTACAGTGCACAAACTGACTTTCGTTCGACCACGAAACAGACACTATCCTCCGTCTGCCGGTGTGTCGGTATCATCGATTAGCTTTTCTTGGTCTTCGGCCAACGAAGAATTTCCCTGCCATTTTGAGCCCACTGCCAGCCATTCCGTTCCTTCACTCCATGGGCTGTCGTTCAGACTGGGGGGCACTGCCTCCATATTTCCCAAACCTGTTTACTACCGTGTCGGTCCCGGCGTGGTCTGGCGCAACTTCCCAATCTGTCGCCGGGGTTACCAATAAGCCGGGCGCCTGCTTGCGGGTACTAAAGGCTTCAGAATGCCGGACCGAAAGGCTTCGGCAGTGCGAAAGGAGGTGCTGAGGCGCAGCAAGCATATGGGGCAACTCACCTGATGGAGTCTGCTCGAGATTGGTGTCTTTTTCGTCCGAGCACAACTCTACCGGTTGGTGTCCAACGTTGTTTAGTCGTTGGTAACCATATCAAACCACTTAGTTGTTTTTGTGAAGGAGAAGGGGCATGGAGAAACAAAAGAGAATCTTGCGGCCTTTGACGAGGCGAGAGTTCCTGCACGGAGCTGCTATCGTAGGGGCAGGGGCGGTTGCCGTTGCCTGTGGCGCACCTGCTGCCACGCAGGCGCCGACTGCAACCGAAGCACCTATGGCCACCGAGGCACCTACTGCGGCTCCTAAGCCAACTGTGGCACCTACCGTCGTGCAGGCTGCCAAGCAAGGTTTGGCCGATGGAATGATCGGCGGGCCGACCGGCTTTGACGGTGCCGAGCGTTACCAGTACCCGGCCGATTCCCCGGCCGGACGTGCTATGGAAGCCCTGCGAAACCTGCCGGCAGACAAGAAACCGGCGAAACTGACCATTCAGTTGGCCGATGGCGCGGTGGGGCACTTCGACGTTCCCTATCCCGAGGGAGCACCCACAGTTCGCCAGGTTTTCAGTGAGGAAGTCGGAATCGATCTGGAAATTGTTGGTATTTCCCCCGATGATCAGTTGACTAAGGTCATCCAGGACAGCACCACTAAGGCCGGCCAGTTTGACATCTATTCCTTCTGGAACCCGGACAAGGGCTCCTTGTATGAAGCGGGTGCCATTATGGCCCTCGATGACTTTGTCAAGGAGTACCAACCCCAGTGGGACAAATGGTATACCGGCGGCATGCAAGCCATGCTGCAGTACAATTCCCACGCCGGCAAGATCGTATGTGTAGACTTTGACGGTGACTATCAGATCTGGCAGTACCGCATCGATCTCTTTGAAGATCCGCAAGAGCAGAAGGACTTCAAGGCCAAATATGGTTGGGATCTGCAGTGGCCGGAAACCTACGATCAACTGTGGCAGGTGGCTGAGTTCTTCCATCGCCCGGATCAAGGGCTGTTGGGTATGACCGACCTGCGCAACCGCTATTGGGGTTTCTCCAACTGGTACCAGAGCTATTCCTCGGGTGCCAACCCCAACCAGCTCTACTTCGACCCTGAAACCGGCAAGCCATTGATCGACGGTGATGCCGGCATCTGGGCCACCAAGTGGCACGTCGATACACTCAAGTTCCACAGCCCGGACGCGATCAGCTGGGGTTGGCCGGAGCAATATGCCAACTTCGCTGCTGGCGGGGCTGCAACCGCCTGTATGTATCCCAACGCGCCCAAGTTCCTGGACAACCCGGACAACCCGGACAGCGTAGTGGTGGGCAAGATGCGTTCCGGTATGACGCCGGGTAAAATCTATGATGGAACGCTGGTGCGCCGGCCGGTGTGGTGGCCCAACATTACATTGGCCGTCTCCACCCAGACCAAGTATCCGGAAGCGGCTTACCTGACACTCCAATGGCTGGACAGCCCCAGCATCTACACCTGGATGACCGGCAACCCGGCTGGCTACTTCGACCCATTCCAGGTCACCGACTTCCAGGATCCGGCCGTGATTGCCAGCTACAAGCCTTGGCACATCCCGGTGTACACAGCCACCATCGAGCACTCTGTGCCGCCGATCGCCCTCAACGGCGCCAATGAGTACGTCAATGCCCTGGATGAGAATCTCCAGGCTGCGATGACCGGCGGCAAGACGCCCGAGCAGGCTATGGCAGATACGGCTGCCGAGTGGGAGAAGGTCACCGACCGCCTGGGCCGCGACAAGCAAATAGAGGCTATGAAGGCAATGGCGGAGACCTATCCGACCATCGTCGACAAGCCGACCATTCAATCATCGTAGACTGCAGCAGCTTTGTCTGCTGCTGACAAGGTTTCTCCCTATGTCATGGCGGCTCTCGTTTTCCGGGAGAAACCTTGTCGCCCTTTTCCATATCGGGCGGCTGGCTGTATGCGCTGAGGAACCATTCACCTAGAGGATGGCAAGAAGACTGCTGCGCCGGCGGCCTGCGACAATATGGATTTATAGTGTCGCTCGGGTAATGCGATCCGTGGCTGCCGGAAAGTAGGGTGCCGGGGGCACGCTTTCGTTTGATACGAATCGCTGGCAATCCAAAATGGCTTGGTCGTGGGCAGCTTGCCCGAGCGGGTACTTAGTCTAACCGATTATGCGACGACCGTGAGTTTGTTGGAGCCACTCGTTTTTGGTTCCCGGCAGGTTATAACATATTGTCCCGGACGGAATCGGCTAGTCTCAGGCCTTTCGTTCGGACATCAAGTGGAGTACTAGATCTATGGCAAGTTCTGTTGAGTCGTCCCCGAAAGACATGAATGGCGACGGTCAGGAACACCTTTGGTGGCGACGCTTCCTGGGTATGAGTGATGAAGGTCGCTTTTCCAAGGTGCTGACTGCACCGGCCCAATATACCCTGTTCTTCATCGTCGTGTTCCCTCTGTTGACGGTCGTCTACATCAGTATGACCGCCTGGACGCCGACCAGCGGGGTCAACTGGTGGGATGCGTATGAACTGTGGGACTGGGGACACAACTTTGTGGAAGTCTTGAGTTCGGCAGACTTTTGGGCTGCATTGGGGCGCACCATTCTTATCATTGGCATCGCAGTTCCGCTCGAGTTCCTGATCGGATTGGGCTTGGCTTTCCTCTTCCTTGAGGAGTTTCCGGGTAAGCGCATTTTCCACTCCATCACCTTGACACCTATGATGATCGTCCCGGCTGTTGCTGGGTATATGTTCTTTATGATCTTCCAATCCTCCGGCCCTTTGAATGGGCTGTTGTCGATAATAAGCGGTACCGACGTCGGGATCAGATGGTTGGGAGAGCCGAAACTGGCAGTTTTGGCCGTCATTATTGCCGAAATATGGCAATGGACGCCGTTGATGTTTCTTATCCTGCTGTCTGGATTGGTGGGTATCCCCGAAGACCAGTTGCGCGCCGCCGTTATGCTTGGTGCCAACTACTGGCAGCGCTTCCGCTACTTGATGCTGCCCATGTTGAAGCCGGTCATCATTATCGCGCTCGTCATTCGCTTTATGGAAGCTTTCAAGATATTCGACTCCATATTCCTGATGACGTCCGGCGGCCCTGCCCGAGCAACGGAGTCCATCTCGATCTATATGTACAAGGAAGCCTTCCAGAATATCCGTTGGTCCTA
>CAZHBM010000128.1:0-9141 GCA_964529945.1 uncultured Anaerolineales bacterium
GTGCGATTCTCCTCCCCTGCCTCAGCGCGTCATGCCCGACGATCGCTCGATGGCCCTGATAATTGAATAGTAACCGGTGCAGCGGCACAGGTTGCCGGTCAACGCCTGTTTGATCTCATCCTGAGTAGGCGACGGTTTTTCGTCCAGCAACGCCGCTCCGCTCATTATGAAGCCCGGCGTGCAGTAACCACACTGCACGGCGCCCAAATCTACAAATGCTTGCTGCACGGGATGTATCCCGCCATCGTCGGACAACCCCTCCACCGTCACGACGTGGCTGCCGTGCGCCCGCGGAGCCGGCACCATACAACTCATAACCGCGATGCCGTCCAAAAGCACCGTGCAGGCGCCACATTCTCCTTCAGCGCAACCTTCTTTCGTTCCGGTCAGGCCGATGTCCTCACGCAGCATACGCAACAGCGTCTTGTGGTTGGCACCCTCGACCTGGTAATGTCTTCCATTGACCACCGTGTCGATGACCTCGTTTCCGCTGCGCGAATGGCGCGCTCCCTGGCGCCCCGCCCAGGCCGGGAAATGACCTTCCGTACCGCCCCACAACATTACAGGCTGCTCTACCAGGCCGCTTGCTTCCCGGCCGTCACGAATTTGCAGCAAGGCCCGCCGCGTGAATACCTCAACCATATACTTCCGGTAGTCGGCGGAACCGCGCACGTCGCTGATAGGACGGCTGGTTTCCGCAGCCAGCCTGGCCGCCTGCGTCACGACCGCCTCGTTCAGGTCACATCCCACGAGAGCCGCTTCCGCCTCGTGAGCCCTTAGAATCGTGGCACCCACGCTGCCCAAGGTGATCCTGGCATCAGTTATTTTCGTTTCCACACGCGAACGGTGAATCGGGCCGTTGAATGTGAGCACCACCGCAACGTTTATCACCGAAATGGCCTGAGCTTTGCGCAAGCCCAACTTCAAGAAAGTCCCGGTCTGATTTTCAGACAGGGGCAGGAAGGCGATATCCACAATCATCTCGTCATGCCGGCGCCGTGTCTTCCGGACCCCCAGGAAAAAATCGGACAACGGCACAACTCTTTCAGCCTGCAGGCTGCGCAATGTCACCTGTGCGTCCAGCGCCCACAATGGCGTGATCGTGTCGTTGGCCGGGCTGGCCGTCACCAAATTACCGGCGACCGTCGCCCGGTTCCTAATTTGCGGCGCGCCTACTTCCCAACACGCTCTGACCAACGGCAACGCGTATTTTCGACATACGTCCGAACCGACCACCTGATTGTGAGTGACCAGCGGGCCGAGGTGAACCAATCCATCGTCGCCCAGTGTAATGCTGTCGCAGCCGGGGATACGTGAGATATCCACCAGGTGCGCTTCGTGACGCAAACCGCGTTCCAACTCCAAGATAATGTCAGTCCCCCCGGCCACGATGGCCGCACGCTCCTTAAGATCGTCCAATCTCTCCAGAGCCTGACTGATGGTCGAAGGGGTATTGTAGGTCTCCCACATGATCTATCACCACTTACATTTGGATAGGCGGCTTTCAAGACTGCAGCCTTGCGTGCCGGCGTTGAAATCACGCCAACGATCAACGGAATGGTCCCATTCTAACACGAAACGGGTCCGCGTCCAAGAAAATGGGGAAAAGATACCTGACTGCTTCACTGCATGTCGCCAATTCCCAAAATACCAAAATTTGCGGCCAAAATCGCTTCGGTTTTCCTCCCGGCAGCCAAACAATGCTCGAATCGTACCCAATCGCAGCCCGGCGCATAGGCTGGTTGAGGGGATTGCAGTAGAATGACTTTGCAGGCAATGAAAGCCTTTTTACTCAATGATGGAGGAGCCCCCGGTGATAGCCGTTGTTACAGATACCTGCGCGAGCATCCCCGATGAACTGGTCAAGGACCTGGGCATCGAAATCGTGCCCTACTATTTACACCGCGACGGCCAGACTTTGCGAGACATGGTTGACATCTCTTGCGAGGAATTCTACGCTTGGCTACCGAACGCTGAAAAGCTGCCCACCACTGCTAATCCCGGCCCGGGCGACTACATGAAAGCCTTTGAAGCCGTTGCTGACCGGGGCGCAACCGAGATCATCACACTGCACATGACCTCCAAGGGCAGCGGTTCCTACCAGGCGGCCTGCATTGCCCGGGAGATGGCTGAAGCCCAGTTGCCTGACCTGCGCATCGAGCCCATCGACACGCTTCAGGTCGCCATGGTCCACGGCTACGCCGCCATCGAGGCGGCCCGGGCGGCCGGGGCCGGCGCCGACTTCGACCAGGCCATCGAGGCGGCCCGCTACGTCGCCCGCACAGGGCAGATGTACCAGACCTCGGACACTTTGAAATACCTGTACATGGGAGGACGCATCGGCCGCGCCAAGCACCTGGTCGGTACGCTACTCAACTTGAAACCCATCGTCAGTATGGACCGTGAAGGCATCATTTTTGCGGCCGGTTCGGCCCGCGGCTGGTCGAATGCCTACAGCAAGGTAATGGATCTTATGGCCGAGACGGGCGCGGAAGGCAACCCTATCAAGGTAGGCATCACCCACAATGCAGCGCCCGAACGCGCTGCATCGATGAAACAGATCGTTACCGACCGATTCGACTGCCGTGAGGTGCTGACCAGCCAACTGTCGCCGGCCCTGGGCGTTCATACCGGCCCAGGGATGATCGGCGTGCATTTTTTCCCGGTGCAATCGGCATAGGCAGTGGTTGACGACCCATCGGAATCGGTTGTGCCTCCTGAATTGAGGAAGGGAAGGTAGCCATGACCGTTGCAGTTGTCACCGATACCTGCGCCAGCATCCCTACCAGCGTGGCTGAGGAACTGGATCTGGAGGTAGTCGCCTATTACATCCATCACGCCAACGGCACCTGGCGCGACTCGGTCGATATTACCCCTCAAGAGTTTTACGAATGGCTGCCTCAGGCCCAAGAACTCCCGACAACTGCCAACCCAGGGCCGGGTGACTATCTGAAAGCTTTCGAGAACGCAGCCAACAAAGGGCACACCGAAATCCTGTCCGTCCACCTCAGCTCCCAGGTCAGTGGCGCCTACCAGGCCGGCTTGATTGCCCGCGATATGACGCTCGCCCGCCGGCCCGATCTGCGCATTGAAATCGTCGACACGCGGCAGGTATCGATGGTCCACGGCTGGGCGACTATCGAAGCGGCGCGTGCAGCGCGTTCAGGCGCCGACCTGGCCCAGGCCACGCAAATTGCCCGCCACGTCGCCGATGCCGGTTGGATGTTCATGGCTGCCGACACGCTGAAGTACCTCTATATGGGCGGGCGCATTGGTCGGGCCAAGCACCTGGTCGGCAGCCTGCTCAACGTCAAACCGATCTTCAGTATGAGCAAAGAGGGGATCATCACCGGAATTGCCCAGGCCCGCAGCATGCAGCAGGCCTACGCCAAAATTGTGGAGCTAATGAACGAATCCGGCGACGCCAACCGTCCACTCAAGGTATGCATCACCCACAACGCCGCCGACGAGCGGGCCGAGGCCCTGCTGGGTGCGATTTCGGACGCCTACCAAGTGGAGGAAGTATTGGTCACCCAATTGTCCCCGGCTTTGGGTGTTCACACCGGCCCCGGCATGGTTGGCGTCTGCTTCTTCCCTGTACAAACAAGTTGATGGCCACCGCAGATTGCAGCCTCCCCTGCGACCCCACCGGCAGCTCGAAGGAAATTGAAACGGTCGCTGTCGTCACCGACAGCTGCGCCAGCATTCCCCAGGAACTGGTCACACCCCTGCGTGTCGAGATCGTCCCTTACTACGTTGACTACGCGGGGCGGACCTGGCGCGACGGAATCGACGTTGTGCCCGAGGATTTTTTCGCGTGGATGTCCAACAGCGAAGTACCTCCCACCTCGGCCAACCCCGGTCCCGGTGACTATTTGAAAGCCTTCGCCACGGTCGCCCAATGGGCCACGCACATCGCCGTGCCGACTATGACGTCGGTCGGCAGCGGCGCCTATCAGGCCGCCTGCATCGCCCGTGAAATGGCCGTTGCCCGCCTGCCGCAACTGACCATTGAAGTGATCGACACCCGGCAGACGGCTATGGTCCACGGATGGGCGGCTATTGAGGGCGCCCGGGCAGCAATGCGGGGAGAGAATTTCGCCCGCACCCTGTCGATAATCCGCTACGTAGCCGCTACCGGCCACATGATTCAGACGGCCGACACGCTACGTTACCTGTATCTGGGGGGACGCATCGGCCGGGCCAAACACCTCATAGGCACCCTGCTCAACGTAAAACCCCTGATCGGTATGGAGGATGGCGTCATCGTTGCCTTGGGTCAGGCGCGCAGCCTCAAGCTGGCCTACGCCAAGATGGTCGACATTATGGCGGCATATGGCGCCGCTCTCCGGCCCATCAAGCTCTGCGTCACCCACACCGTCGCGCCGGATCGCGCCAATCAACTGCTGGCTCAGGTGACGCAAGCATTTACCTGTGATGAGGTGCTTATCGCATCGCTTTCACCTGCTTTGGGCGTTCACACCGGCCCCGGTCTTGTAGGAGTCAACTTTTTTCCCGTTGCTGACGACTAGCATCTCCGTTTGGACACGCTGGCCGAACGCGAAACGGCGACAAAAGAGGCCTCCCAGAAATTTCTGGGAGGCCTCTTTGACTGCAACGATTGTCTCAGCTAGGCTGCCGAGCAGAGACAGCCACGAGACGTGAAAGCTAATCCTCGGGCTTCAGCAGAGTTGGCTGTCCCTCCGCCTCGACATCGAACAGATGGATGTTATCGCCATTGAATGCCATCTTCAGGTCATCCCCAGCGTGGGCCTTGGCGCGCGGGTCAACGCGGGCCGTATAGGAAGTCTGGCCGGCTTCCAGATACAGGAAGATCTCGTTACCCATCAACTCCGTGACGTCAACGTGCGAATCGACCATCACCGCGCTCACGCCAGAGGCCATGAACTCCGGCACGTAAATGTCTTCTGGGCGGATGCCAAAAATTACCTTCTTGCCCACCTCGCCCGTCGTCAAACGAGCTTTGATCTTGGCCGTCACCTCGATCCGGAATGCGCCAGTGTCAATGTACATCTCATCCGCCGAACCGGTAAGGGTGGCGTTGAAGAAGTTCATGCTCGGAGAGCCGATGAATCCCGCCACAAACACGTTGGCCGGATTATCATACAGATGCTGGGGGGTATCGATTTGCTGCAGAATGCCGTCCTTGATAACCGCAATTCGGTCGGCCATCGTCATGGCCTCCGTTTGGTCGTGGGTAACGTACAGGAACGTTGTCCCCAGACGCTGGTGCAGGCGAATGAGCTCGGCACGTGTCTGAACCCTCAGCTTGGCATCCAGGTTCGACAACGGCTCGTCCAGCAGGAAGACCGCTGGCTCGCGCACGATAGCGCGCCCCAGGGCCACGCGCTGTCGCTGACCACCGGAAAGCTGCTTGGGCTTACGATCCAGCAACTGCTCAATGCCCAGAATCTTGGCTGCTTCCTGCACCCGCCGGTCGATGTCGGCCTTGGGCGTCTTGCGCAGCTTGAGCCCGAAGGCCATGTTGTCGTACACGGACATGTGGGGGTACAGAGCGTAGCTCTGGAACACCATCGCGATGTTGCGGTCCTTGGGCGGCACGTCGTTGACGACACGATCACCAATCAAAATGCGGCCGTCGCTGATCTCTTCCAATCCAGCCAGGCAGCGCAACGCGGTGCTCTTACCACAACCGGACGGGCCTACCAATACCAGGAATTCCTTGTCCTTGATCACCAGGTCAAGGCTGTTGACGGCGGTCACATCGCCAAACTTCTTGGTAACATGATCATAACTGACACTTGCCATTGATTCATTCCTCCTGTGAATATGAGATGCCTGCTTACGAAAAAATTTAAAAGAAAGTTCTACAACCAGAGATCCAGGCTGGTTGATTGCCGAATTACCAGAGACGGCTCAACAACAACCTGTGGCTCATCAATCGTTTGCCCATTGGCTTGGGCCATCAACATCTTGCCCAAGAGCCGGCCAATATGTTCTGCCGGTTGGTGAAGCGTCGTCAAGGTTGGATGTGACGTCTCCGCCATAGGAATGTCGTCAAATCCGGCCACAGCAACGTCACGTCCGACGTCCAAACCGTGGTCCTGCACGGCGCTCAAAGCGCCCAAGGCCATCAGGTCGTTGCTGGCAATAATTGCCGATGGCGGCTCGTTCCAACTCAGGAGATTTTGGGCCCCTTGATATCCCCCCTTTTGGGTGACATCTACGTTGACTATCAAGTCCTCAACCACCGCCAGTCCGCAGTCTTCCAGGCCCTGACGGAAGCCTTTTAGTTGAAGGTGAACGAACGTGAACTCGGGCGAGCCGCCGACAAACCCAATTCGTTCGTGCCCCAAATCCCTCAGGTGCCGCACCAGCTTTCTGACGCCGCCGGAATAATCTACGTCGACGTAAGGAAACGAACACGCGCCGAGCACGCGCCCATTGGCGACGAAAGGGATGTTATGCTCTAACAAATAATCTATCCGCGGGTCGTGGCCGAGGGTTCGCACAACCAAAACGCAGTCTATTCTGCGGCTGTTCACCTTGCGCCGGTAACTCTCAAACGCGTCCGCGCCCTGTGCAGCCACGCTGATCAGAAGGTCGAAGCCGTCAGTGGCAATTTCGTCGGCTACGCCGGCCAGCACGTCACCGAAGGCAGGATCAGACAAACGCGGCTCGTGATGGGACAAGATGAGACCGACAGTATCGGCCTTACGCTTCTGCAGGCGCTGGGCGGCTACGTTAGGAAAGTACCCCATCTCCTCCGCGGTCCGCCGCACCAAGACGCTGGTTTCGGCGCTCACATCACTATAACCGTGAAGCGCTCGAGAAACCGTCGTCACCGACCGGTCTACCTTCTGCGCAATGTCTTTGAGGGTAACAGTCACAGGCTGCCTGCCCTGTCCAAAACGTTTCGGAACATAGCCATTATAAACCACAACGTTTTGGTTGTCAAGAGGCGATATCAATTTTCGCTTCGCAGCGCACCCTGTCCGCGTTGCCCTCGTTCTTTGGCTGGTGCTATAATGGTACCTGAGAAGTGGTCCAGGTTAGTGGAGGTTAATGACTATAATGCGGGTTCCGTTTCGATTAGTATTACGTTCGATATTCACTATGTGTTTGGCTGTGGCTGTCTGGACGACCGCCACAGGCGTTGCCTCGTCGCAGACGGATAAACCATTGCGTCTGCCCTATGACACGCCGGCCGGTCCTTCCACCTGGCTTTTCGGCCAACCCTACGGTAACACGGTGATGGCATACCGGTCGCGTAACACGATGTACCAGGCCGGACAAGGCATACATTTCGGGTTGGACTTCGCCTCTCCCTGTGGAACGCCGATCGTGGCCATGGCTGATGGTTTCATTTCCGCCGTCGATGAGCCTCGCTACGGCTCTCTGCCCCACAACCTCATGATCGATCATCCCGACCTCGGTTATGCTACCTTTTACGGGCACTTGCTGGAAAAGCCCGACCTGCTCGTGGGTCAGGCCGTCAAAGCCGGCGAAGTTGTGGCTTTGAGTGGCGACTCGGAGGGAACCTCCTGCACGGGGCGACCCCATCTCCACGTCGAAGTGCGCGACATCAACCATTGGAAAAAGTACAACCCAATTCAGTTGATCGACGTCAATTGGAATGCCTTGGCCCTGATCGGCCCGTTCGACAACCGGTTTGAACGCAATCTGGACGATCCGAACCAGTGGCAGCAATTGGACGACCAACCTGAAATTGTCGTTGGCGGAGAAATCCTGAATGATTTTGCCAACCCGTGGCCGCCCTCTTGGGATGATTCGCCCTCCGGCTCCGCATCCGCCGGAGGCCAAAATTCCAGCGTGGCCGTCGCAGACGGTCCAGAATCAGTTGCGCCACGTGTTCACACCGGCGTAACACAGACAACGAGCCGTGTACTGGAATCATCTGCGACCACTGGTACAGAAGTCCCACTGAGACAGGTCACCAAAAATGGCTGTTGCACCCAACCCTTCTGGGATCCGTCTTCGAGCCAGGTTCTGTTCATCGGGCGTGATGTAACCAGCGAAAAAACCGGCATCCTGGCTGTCGATGGCCTTGCCGTTTCTCCCCAGCCCCCCACCCTGTTCACCGACGACCTGACACTCTTTGACAGCCAGTTTGAGTACCGGGTTGTCTCTGAGGCGTCGGCGACGGTATTGCAGAAACTGGTGGATCGATCTCCCGACCAGGGGCCGAAACAGTTTCTGGTCGCCCAACGCTGGATTCTGCCGGCACAGGCATCCAGCGTGTCGGTATCCCCAAGCGGAAGTCGCGTTGCGTGGCAGATAACCGACCAGAGTGTCCCTTTCGAGCGCCGCGCGGCCCAAATATGGGTAATGAACCTGAATAGCGGGCAGCAGCAGGCAGTGGTCGACATCGTGCGCGGTGGCATTGTCGGCTGGAGCTCAGAGGACAGCCTGGTCATCTCCGAGAGGCCGTCCCGAAACTCCAGGCAGCAATTCCTCTACACGCTGCGCCTCTCCGACGAGCAATGGACGTTGCTGGCTGTTTCAGAAAACCTGCGCGGTACCAAATTATCCCCGACCGGTGAATGGGTCGCCTATTACGTGTCTTTCAACGAGGACACTACCGAGAACGGGATCTGGATCGCGCGCACCGATGGAACTGCCCGCTACCTGATCCCTTCGTCACTCTTCGGGATGTTCGATTGGCGCGATGCGGAACATTTGCTGCTGGTTCCTATGCGCCCGGACGACGCTTACAACCAGATCTGGCAGGTCAATATGCGCACCCTAACAGCCACGTTGCTGGTCGGTCCCGACCAGGCGAAGTTCGAGATTGCCAATGCTGACTGGGCCATTTCCCCCAACGGCAGCCAGGTGGCTTTTGTAAATGCCGCCGACCGCAACATCTGGACTCTGGCACTGCCAGATTGACCGCAACCAGGCGCCGCAACGAACAGGGCGCCTGGTAATTACCAGACGCCCTGTCACCCGTACGGTACTGACTCACTCGATTCGTGTAGTCTAATTACTCTTTTCTGAAAAACATTAAACAGGATTGGTTCTGGATATTTAGTGACTACACGAAGCGGTGTCCTTTAACGGATTTCTTCGGCCGGTATCAAAGCCTGGTAGTCCTCCAACTTTCCGCCGTCGAGGCAACACTCAATGATCCGCCGCCCC
>CAZHBM010000129.1:0-9132 GCA_964529945.1 uncultured Anaerolineales bacterium
CGGCCAGGGTCAAGCCGCCGGCCAGCCAGGCTGCCACCGAAATCGGCAACCGTCCCGCCAGATGCTGCAAGTTCAGAAAGGCATCGTCCCCCACGTGGCAACGGATGGAAGCAATCGCCAAACCAACCAATGCCAGTCCCAGCACGCGGACGGCCACCGCGGCATAAAAGACATAGCTGTTTTCAGGCTGAAGTACGGAAAGCGCTATCAACAACAGAGCCAGGTCGAATAGGGCCGAATAGGCCAGCAACGAACGCAGGTTACGTTGCACCAATGCTAACAATCCGGCAATGCCGGCTGTCAACAGGCCGGCAAACAGAAGCCAGTATCTGGCCTGGGCCGACCAGGTGAACCATGATGCCTCGACCATAACGTGCAGCAGCATCACCAACACCATAAGAGGGAACACAGTCATCACAAACGCAGCCGCCACCGGAGGCGCCTGGCTGCCGACTGCGGTCAGCCAGCCGTGCATTGGAAATACAGCCAGCCAGATGGACAATCCCATCATCAGAAACAGAGCCGCCTCGCCCAAATAGATGACCGTTTCCGGATCTTCACGATATACATCGATCCGCCAGGCCGCCAACAGAAGAAACGGCAGTCCGATGAACATCATCGACAGGAAACGCCAGGCGGCCCGCGATGCATCCGGCCGGTCGGCTTGAATAATGGGCACACTGATCATAGCCGCCATTACAATCAATATGGCCGCAAAGCCGAGGTGCCGGGACATGCCGGCGGCAGCCAGAATCCCCAGAGTGACCAGCCCCAACGGATAGAGATACTCACCCTGCCGCCACCAGTGGCCGGCCACGAAATACAGAGCGGCCACGATGAATAGCAGTGCCAGGACGTGCTGGGTCAGCGGGTCCAACAAAAAAGTTCTCCCCAGCAAACGCATGGGATTAGTGGGAGGAAAACTCCACGCCAACAAACCCGTCAACAAGGATACCAGAGCCGCTAAATAAGCAGCCAAACCCCAACGACGGATCACGTAAACGATCGGAGCGGCTCCGATCGGCAATACAACCAGCCACCAAGGAGGATCGATCATTGTTGGTCCTCCATAGCTCCGGTCGCGCGAACGACGATAATGTATGCCATAGCAGTCGCCAGCAGCAAATTGGCCGCCGACCAGAGCCACACGATGGTCAAGCTGCGTTCCAGTGGGGCATACAGTAACTCAAAGCCCATAATCAGCGTCAGCAATCCCGGCCCGGCTTTGAGCGGTTTGTCGGTCAACATCAGAATCAGGATGCCCACAAACATAAGCCAGTAACTGCCCAGGCTGATGTCTGGAGATACCGAAGGCAATGGATAAGACTGGTTGGTGACGACCACCAGAAGCAGCACCAGCGTGAGTGCCAGCACCCGGAAAGACAGGCTCTCGCGTGGCTTCGATGTTTGCGCTGAGCCCAGCCGCAACGGACCCCAGGCGCGCCGGACCGCGGGCCGGAAGCCGCTTTCGCCCGCCTGGCGCGCTGCCAAATAGAGCATGGTGCAGATCAAGGCACCGATGAACACCTTGACCAATGCAATTTCGGGTGTGACCAACCGTGACAAGAGTAGTCCGCTGAACAAATATTGGACGACCAGGGCCACCAACGTCAACCGCCAATCCCGCGCCAACACGATAATCGCCGCCGTGATCAGCAATCCCAGCACAGCCAATTCGTGGGTTATAAATCCTGCTTGCGCCAGCAGGTCACTCAACGTAAGTGTAAACAAGAATTACCCTCAGTTAAATATGTCGCCGGCATACACCAGGACCAACAGCCCGGTACAAAGCAAGAAGAAAATGGCCCAGGCCAGATAGTGTTCACCTTCGACAACGAAGCGGACCCGCAGTATTATCCTTCCCAGCCAGGAAGCACCATCAGCCAGCCGACCCAACAACCATTCCAGCCGCAGCCAGCGCCGGCAAGCCGGGCGACCCAGCGGCCAACCCGCCATCAAACGTGTCCGACCGTAGCCCAAAAGTAGACCCAACAGCAGCGCCCCGACCAGTCCGAGCCAGGCACCGGAAGAAGGAACGTTGGCCGGTGCTGATCCGCCGCCGGCATACAACCGATCCAGCACGTATTTGCCGGCCAATGGAATCAGGAAAGGTGTGACTGCGATTGCGGCTCCTACCGCACCCAGTTCGAGTTTCTGGACACCATCGGCGTTACCGTCCCTTGCCGGCTCGACCAAATGCCGCCAATAACGATAGAGTGCAGCCCAGGCAGCACCCAGCCCCACGGTGACCAACAAACCTACCAGTGGCCTGCCGGCCGCCCACAGTCGCCCGTAAGCAGTATCCATTGAGAGAGCACCAAGAGTTGCTGGCAAGCCCAGCAGCGCCAGCGTGGCAAAGGCAGGCGGGACAAACCGCCAGGCAGCCTTGGCAGCGTCGTGGGAGTCTTTACCGGGCAGCAAAGGCCCCAACCTGTGCGGCGTGACAGCCAGCGCCAGCAAGGCCAGGGGCAACAGAAGGGCGGCAGCGCCTATGGTAAGGTAATCGCCCTCAATGTAAACCGCAGATGGACCGCCTACGGCGACGGCGGTCACTACGATGCCGGCCATGGCGTGCACAGCGTGGACCAGTGCCCGCCCGCGGGCCGGTTCGAGCCAGGCCAATAGCCCGTGAACAACCACCGCAAAAACCATCGGCCATACAATCCAGCCGGCAACGCCCGTCGATAGCAGGTAGAGACTTACCACCAGGTTAACGGCCAGCCAACCGGCGCCCACCGCGCCAGGCGAACCGGTCGCCGTGCGGCTTTCAAACAAGGGATAGAGCCCAATCCGTAGCCAAATCACAAATGAAAAGACCGAACCGAGCCAAATCGTGCCATTCTGGGCCGGTGTTGCCAACTGCGACAGGACCATTATCGCTCCGGCACTCAGCACTGCCAACAGCAACCTGCGTACGGCCAACTCAGGTTGTTCCAGCGCCAGAAAGAGGACAGCCACCGCCCCGTCGAAAGCGAATAGGCTAACCGCCAGCAACGGAATATTGCCGCTCAACACCACCAGACAGCCCGTCGCGACGATCGCAAACAGTGCGGCCACGGTGTGCACTGTGGCTAAAGACCATTTGCGGGTGGCACTGAGCATCGCCAGCAAAGACAAGACAAGTGCCCAGCTATACACGTTGAAAATTGCCGGGTGAAGAACAAGTCCCGGCACGTGTAGCCAATCGGTGAGTACGACGCTGCGCCCTTGCGTGAGGAAGAAATGCTCGCCAGCCGCGATGGACGGGTGGACAAAAAACAGAGCCAGAAGACAGATCAGCGACAGGACAACCAAAGATAACGCAGTCCAGCGCCGGTATCGCGCTGCAAGCAGTTGGCCAAGAGTTGGGAAAAGAAGAGCACCGAGCAACAACAAGCAGGCCGGCGCCAGGGGCATAATATCGTAAACTGGCATAGATTATCCTCAGCCGGGTATTCTACTACCCATTTTTCCTATTGGCAAAAACTAAAAAGCGTGGTATAATTTTATGTACAGTAGCGCCATGTTTGACTAATATTGGGGTAGCACGATGACTGGTCAGCAGAAATCGATATTGGGGGCGCTCGCCCTGCTTGTGTTCATTGAGTTATGTGCAGGCGGATACGTGGCCTATACGCGGCTGTTGGCACCCAACGGCATTGCCGGGGAGACCGCACAAGAAACCCCTACCCCTGTTAGACCCACAATGACTGCCACAGCGGCTCCCATTCCGACACTCACGTTTACGCCAACACCACTGGTTCCACCAACGCCAACTACCACGGCCACTCGCGTCGTCGTGCCTACGGACACGCCGACAATCACGCCAACACCCACCGAGACGGCTACGCCGACGGCTTCGCCCAGCCCGACCTACACCCGGGTAATCAAATACGCGCAGCCGACGGCAGTACCGGCCAACCTGTTTCGTGTAACCGCAACTCAGAGTTATACGACCACCAATTCCTTCTTCGTAATGTTCGCACAGATCAGGGATGGTGGCAATCTGGCGGCCGGCTATCGCCTGGTGGGAACTCACAACCCCAGCGGCCTTAGCTACGAAAGCCAACCATCCTGTCCCGATCTGTGCGAAGCCAGCGGCCCGAAAATCGAGCCCGAGGAATGCTGCAACTCCCTGTGTACGCCGACCTACGATGATTGGGAAGATTACACACCTCCTCCGTTAATCCAGGAGGGTAACGTGAAATTCGAGGCGCCAATCTACGAGACCGGCTCCTACACAATCAAGTTGCTTGACCCACAAGGCCAGCAGGTTTCGGAGACGGTCACGGTGCCCATCGATTACAATGACAGGCGATGGTTCTTCTACGTATTCAGCCGCTGACTCTGTAGCATTTCCCCACGGTGACACCCCCAACGGGCAGCATCTTTGCCGTGGCCTGTTTGACTGTGTCTCACCCTCTCACTTCCCGCCAGTTGCGTACAAACCCGTTCTTCAGCTAAGATAAAGATGGTACAGCCAACCTGCGTCTCGGGCAGGCTGGCTGTGTCCTGCTCGCCCCGGTTCGGAATCGTGCGTATGGAGAAGAAGAATGAAACAGATTGTCGAATGTATTCCCAATTTTAGTGAAGGCCGGCGGCGACAGGTGATCGATCAGATAGTGAGTGCCATCGAGTCGGTGACAGGCAGCCCGGTACTGGACTGCTCGTCGGACCCGGCCCACAATCGGACCGTCGTCACCTTCGTGGGGAGTCCCGAAGTGGTAGCCGAGGCGGCTTTTGCGGCCATTGCCGTCGCCGCGCAACTGATTGATATGGATACGCACCAGGGCGAGCATCCACGCATGGGCGCCACCGACGTGGTGCCCTTCGTGCCTATCGCCGGCGTGACGATGCAAGACTGCGTCGAGATCGCCCGCCGGGTGGCCGCTCGAGTGGGCGACGAATTGAATATTCCGGTCTATTTGTATCAGGAAGCCGCTATCCGCCCTGACCGGGCCAATCTGGGCGAACTGCGCCCCCGCTCGCACCAATACGAACAGAAAAAGGTGGACGTCGGACGGGACGAGAAATGGAAGCCCGATTTCGGACCGCTGGAAGTCGGCAAGGCGGGCGCAGTTGCCATCGGCGCCAGGCCGCCGCTGATCGCCTACAACGTCTATCTGACCACCGACGACGCTGACATCGCCGAAAAAATAGCGCGTGCCATCCGTTTTTCCAATGGCGGCCTGCGTTTCGTCAAGGCGCGCGGCTTTCTGGTAGACGGCAAAGCCCAGGTCAGCATGAATCTGACCGATTTCCGCCAAACACCCATTCAGCGGGTAGTGGAGATGATCCGCTGCGAGGCAAAGCGTTATGGCGTCGACATTGAGAGCAGTGAGCTGATCGGTCTCATTCCACAGCAGGCGCTGATTGACGCCGCCCAGTGGTATCTCCAACTCGACAACCTCAAGCCTGAAACTATCCTGGAAAATCGATTATGAACCCACAACTTATCCTGGCATCCGCGTCTCCACGCAGGAGAGAGCTGCTGCAACTCCTCGGCCTGCCCTTCAGCGTGCGCAGTGTCGAGATTGATGAAACGCCCCGGGCGGACGAAGCGCCCGAAATCCTCGTTGCCCGTCTGAGCGGCACCAAGGCAGCCACCGTCTGCAACCAACTGGACAGGGAAAGTAATCTTCCAGAGGGCACGTTGGTCATCGCCGCCGATACGGTTGTGGTGCTGGATGGTGATCTGCTTGGCAAACCGGCCACGCCTGCTGAAGCAATAGATATGCTCACGCGTCTCGGTGGTCGCTCACATTGGGTGCATACGGCCGTTTCCGTGGTCGAACTGCCCAGCCGGCGGGCGACAATCCGCCTGAGCAGCAGCACCGTCTGGATGCGCGACTACGACGAGGAAGAGATTCAAGCCTACGTGAGGAGCGGTGATCCAATGGACAAGGCCGGCGCCTATGCCATCCAGCACGCCGGCTTTCACCCCGTTTCACGTCTCCAAGGCTGCTACACCGGTGTGGTCGGCCTGCCCCTCAAAGCCCTGGTGCTGGGACTGAACCATTTTGGGGTCCAGCCGGACATCGATGTGGCCGCCGCCTGCAGCGGTTGGACCGGTCAAAGCTGCTGTTACGTTTCCGAGGACATTGTTTTGGAGACAGTGGGCGACGAGTAGCCGTTTCTCACGCGCCGGACGGCGCTGGTTCGGGCAGGTAAATGCGCAACATCGTCGCCGGTGAATCGGCCTGTAGGCTAAATCGGCCCAGAGACGCTGCCACCAGGCAAAACCGGACGGCGGGCAAGTCAACTATCATATCCGCCCACGTTAACCGGCTGTGACCGGCCATCGTCCCCCAAATCTCAAACGTCTCGCCATTGGTAACACCGGCGTACTCGGCGCCGGCCTCCAGGACAAGTTTCTCAACCACGAAATAGGGACAGCGAACCAGTTCGCATTGCTCCATACCCGCCTGCCTGACCAGAAGCTTGGGCACAACCGGCCCCTGCTCTACCTGGTCGAAGTCGATCACGTCCATCGCTTTTTCGATGTGCAGCTGGCGAGGGTTGCCGTCGCTGTCCACCCGTCCCCAATCGTGGACCCGGTAGGTGGTATCGGAGTTTTGCAGCACCTCGGTCAATACCAGGCCCTCCAGAGCGGCATGCACGGTTCCCGGTGATATCAGGATCGCGTCGCCCTGTTTGACAGGCACGTAATGCAGCCAGTCTTCGACAGCCTGGTCAGCAATCGCTTGTCTGAATGCAGCCGGGGTCACTCCGCGACGCAATCCGAGTATCAAGCGTGCTTCGGGACGCGCGTGCAGTACGTACCACATCTCCATCTTACCCAGGTCCCCGTTTTCGTGGGCGATGGCATAGGCATCTTCAGGGTGAACCTGCACGGACAACCGTTTCTCGGCATCCAACAGTTTGACCAACAACGGAAACTTGTCGCGTTCAAGCGCCCAGGCAGCCCGGGAGCCGGTCAGGTCGGCGCCATAATCCAAAAGAATCTGAGCCAGGGACACTCCCTGCAAAGGACCGCTGTCGACGGCCGTGGCGGCCGTCTCGTGGGCCGAAATCTCCCAGCTTTCAGCAGTGTTCCCAGGCGGCAATTCTCGCCCCAGCAGTGTCTCCAGGTTCCGCCCTCCCCATATGTAGTGCCGCAAAACGGGCGTGAACGTCAGAGGGTAGAGCGAAGGCAAATTCTCGTCCATAAAAGAGCTCCTAAACTACTTACGGGCAACAAAAAAACGTACGCAGGCGCTTCATTGCGTTTTCCTGCCAACCAAAAACCGGATGACTAACGGCGCAAATAGGCAATCGGGTCCCACTCCTGGCTCTCAGGCGACACCCGGCTACGTCGCCGGTTGACAAAGGTGACCAGTGCAGCCAGCGGCCAGGGCAACAGCAGGCCGCCCAAGGCACTCACAAGGGCTTGTCGCAGCGCCAGACTGTGCACCAGGACAACTCCGGCGGGCGGTAATTGCCAGGTGATGGCTAGCCCGTATTGCCAGAATGCCAACAGCGCCGGCAGAAGCGCCAGGCAGACAAGCGCCGTATTGAAGTCGTAAACGAGAAGAACATTCTGTAATAGCTGTCGGTTACGCAGCGATAGCAAACCAAAAAGCATCACCGTGCCACCGGCCAGCAAGGCGACAGCAGCGTCGCGGAACGACGTCGCTGGAGAAATATCCGCTTGCCCGATGGTATCGCTAAAGGTAAAAGTATATCCCTGCACCCGATAAAGACCATAAAACACCAACACCGTCACAAAAGCCGCAGCTGCAATCAGCCAGCTATGGCCGGCGCGACGCACCCAGGCGACGAACAGGGGCACAAGGACAAGGACTACCACAATCGGTAACCGGCCTCGTCGCGCGGCGCCTAACCGGCCGGCGGTCGCAGCCTGCATCTCTTGCCGTGCCTCGTCGACCACCAATTCGGCCAATTGTGTGGCCCCGGCACTATTGCCCTCCAACCAGGCGTCTCGGGCAGCGAAAAGGTCCTGCGTGGACAGGCTGTCTGTTTCTTCCCGGCCCATAGCCAGCCGGTAGGAATCTTTGAGCATCACTTTCTGGGCTGCATCCAGAAGATGAGTCAGAACCGCATCTTCCGTGTTAACCTCAACCAAATCAAACAGTGGCGAACCTAACGCCGTCACCGGCAACCGGGTACCTAACAGCAGGGAGAAGGTCGGTGCCAGGTCAATTTGTCGCACCGGGCTATAAACGCCGGCCACAATCGCCTGCCCGGTGACAATCAAAGGCAGGTCAGGCGGTGCCGGCTCGCCACCCGTCGATTGCCCATCCTCCGTTAACGCCACGTCGGACGTGATCACCAAAACCGAATTAGAAAGATTGATCTGGCGGGTGATTTGGCGCAGATAGCTATCGGTCTGCTGGGCGGCGCCGGCGTAGGCGCGGCTGTTCTTGCCATCGTTCCTGCCCACAAGGTCCATCTGGCTGAGATGAATCAGGACCAGGCTGTATTGGGGGTCACCGATGTAACCCAAGGCGGCCTTGACGACCTCGCCATCGGCAACCGCCCCCGCTTGCGGGGTGTAGAAGGAAGCCGTCACGGAGTCGGCCGGCAATACCTGGCGCCAGCGGTCAGAGCCAACGACCACCGTCTTCTGGCCTGCGTCTCGGGCAGCGGCAAAAGTGTTGTCCAGCTTCAAGGAATCGATGCGATCGAATTGTGAATCGAGGATCGGCATGCCGGTCAAAACAGGCCAGGCCCCGGTCAGCGTAGATGCCCATGAGCCCGGCCAGAAAGCCGGCGCCTGGCTGGCCACCGGCGCCGACGCGCCTGCCTTGCGCAAGGTCTGCAAAATGGGCATCTCCAGCGTGACGGACTCATCATAACTTAGTCCACTCACCACGACCAGAATGAGACGATGGGTCTGTGAAGGCAACTGCTCGCCGGGCGGAATATCCAGGTCCACCAGCGGCGACTGATAGCCGATCAACGAGCGTTGGTAGGCTTCGGACCAGCGCAACGTCACCAACGTCGCCAGGGCCAGAAATACGATGCTCAGAAAGATGCTACGATATCGTTTCAGTGACTTCATGCCATACCACGTATACCTCGAACAGGAACCATTCAGACCATTTTACCTTGCGTCAGAGTAGGGAGCAAAAGGTCGCCGGGCAAAGGGATATGCCTCAAATCTTGCAGGAGAAGGTATTATTCATGCTT
>CAZHBM010000130.1:0-9097 GCA_964529945.1 uncultured Anaerolineales bacterium
CAAATTGTGTGCCTGCCACCTCAACTATTTCCCGTCGATAGTGGTGAACCCGTGGGGGCCGCGGATCATCGTGTGGTGACCAAGAATGTGCCGCCCGACCGGGAAGCAGGACTCGAGCCCAGGCTGCCGATGACACACCGGCCGCCTCGAAGTCGCCATTTGGATGCCAGAGGATACAAGTCTTTTGGCATCGGTTGACGAACAACCTAGGTCGTTCTTACTGAAAAAGAAAGAGACTTCCGCAGCCCAAACGGACTGCAGAAGTCTCTTTCTTTTATAGGGTCGCGATCCGTTCAGCCGATCAGCGGTCGCATGTGGCTGATGGTGCGCTCGGCGGCGGTATCCGGGTCGGGCTTGGCCAGCAGTTCGGCCGACAGGTAACCGTCGTAGCCGATGGCCTTGAGTGTCTCCACGATGGCGGCAAAGTCGATCAAGCCGCCGCCGGGAGGCAAACGGTTGTTGTCACCCAGATGGACGTGCCACAGCTTGCCGGCGGCCATCAGGCGCCGGAAGGGGTCCGTCCACGAGCTTTCTTCGATGTTGACGTGATAGGTGTCCAGCAACAGGCCGACGGCCGGGTGGCGCACCAGGTCCAGGAATTCCAGCCCCTGGTCGCCGGTGTTGATCAAGTCGGCCTCGTAACGGTTGAGCGGTTCGATGGCCAACCGCACCTGCCGGTCCTGGGCGCAGGCGCCGGCGCGGCGCAGCACGGTGGCCAGTCGCTCACGTCCATCCTGGCCGGCGTCGGCCAGCCAACCGCGAAAACTGCCAATGGTCACCAATGGGGCACCCACGGCGGCGGCCAGCTCGATCAGCCGCTGGAGCCGCGATTCGGCCTCGCGGGCGCGGGCCAGGTCGGCGTCCAGCAGCGACAAGCCGGTCACCAGGCGTACGCCCCCGCTGCCGATGGCAGCGGCATGCAATCCGTGCCGCTCCAGGGTTCGGCGGATCTCGTCGGGGTCAAGTCCGGCCGGGTTGGCCGGCATCAACTCGACACCGTCGGCTCCCAGGGCGGCTGCACGGGCCAACTTCTCCTCAAAGGTGCCGGTGAGCAAAGCTACTGGGATCTGGGGCTCAACGTCAGGCGTCTGGACCACCAAAGCCAGTTTCATCGTCATCGCACGTTTGCCTCAAACTCTTTCATCGAGTCGTGCAGGATATCCATGATCTCGTCGACCTGAGCCTTGGTGGTGGTCAACGGCGGCCCCATCAGGATGGTGTCGCCGGCCACACCGCGCACGGTTCCGGCGCAGGGATAGGACACCAGACCGCGGTCGAAGGTCAGCTTGGAGAAATAGCGCGACGTTTCGTTGGCCGGCGGGAAGGGCTCTTTTGTTTCCTTGTTCTGAACGAACTCCCAACCAACCATCATACCCTTGCCGCGCACATCACCGACGGTACTGTATTGCAGCAGTTCCTGCAATCGCTCCAGGAAGTAATCTCCCACGATGCGGGAATTCTCGACCAAGTTGTGCTTCTGGATGTACTTGATGGTCTCAATGGCGGCGGCCATGCCGATCACGCTGGCGTTGAGCGTATGGCCGGCGCGGAAGTGGGAATTGTTGTCCTGCAGTGTCTCCCAGATCGACTGGCGCGCGATGACGGCCGAGACGGGGAAGTAGCCGCAGGTAAGCGACTTGGACAGCGCGATGATGTCGGGCGTGGTGTCCCAGTGTTCGATACCCCACATTTTTCCTGTGCGGCCAAGGGCGGTCATCACTTCGTCGGCGATGAAAAGGACGTCGTACTTGTCGCAGATTTCGCGGATCTTCTGGAAATAGCCAGGAGGCGCCGCGCCGGCGGCCAACGCCGAGCCGACTACCGGTTCGGCGATGAAAGCAGCCACGTTTTCCGGTCCGGCCTGGCAGATGGCGTCTTCCAGGGCGCGAGCACAGAGCAGGCCGCATTCAGGGAAGGTCTTCTCGAAGGGGCAGCGGTAACAGAAGGCCGGCGGAATCTTGGGCATATCGCGCATCATCGGCAGATACATGCGACGGCGGGCCGTCAGGCCGGAAATGCTGACGGAGAAGATGTTATCGCCGTGGAAAGCCTGCCAACGCCCGATGATGATACTCTTGCTGACCTGGCCACGGGTAACCCAATACTGACGCGCAAGGCGCGAAGAATCATCGGTGGACTCACTGCCGGTCACGCTCATCCATATCTTGCAGTTGTTGCGCAATTCGCCGGGTGCGATACTGGCCATCAGGTCGGCCAGCTCCAGCAGGCGTGGGTTGGAGAACGTGTGGGCCGGATAAAAGGAGTAATCTTCGGCCTGCTTGGCCATTGCGGCCGGGATTTCCTTGACGCCGTGCCCGATGCCGGTCACCAGCGAGGAGCCACCCGACCCGTCGATATAACGATTGCCTTCGGTGTCCCACAAGTAGATTCCTTCAGCGCGGGCGATGATGGGGTATTTCCAATCCCAACGACGTTGGACTGCGACTTCATTTGGTTTGCTCATAGGTGGCTAACCCTTTCCTAGAATACAAAGATGTAATTTTTCGATGCGCCCCGACATAAACCAACGGGGTGTGATTATTTACGAACCGCCCGTAAAGGACGAGTAACACACCTGGTAATGCTGATCCCGGAAGATGTGAAACGGTTACGCTCCGGCAACGCCCCCAATGTCTTTGTAGCCGGCGGCTGAGTCGGTTTCGATTTGCGCCAAATGGCGGCGCATGGCTTCAGCTGCAGCTTGCGGATCCTCGTTCTCGATCGCCTCGGCGATGCGCCGGTGCCAGGTTTGGCCACGGGCCGGTGCGCCGGACACCTGGAAGATCATACGCCGCGATTCTTGAAGTGCATCGACGATGACCCCGATCAGCAGGGAAAACATCTGGTTCTGAGTGGCACGCGCCAGAGCCAGGTGGAACGATTGGTCGGCAGTAATGTATTCCTCGGGTTCGTCGAGGTGACTCTCCATAGCGTCAAAGGCTGACCATAGATCAGCCACGTCTTGCGGCCGCGCGCGTTGGGCGGCCAGGGAAGCGATTTCCACTTCCAGGATGCGGCGCACCTCGTTCAGCTCGTCGAGGGTCAGGCGTCCCATGCGGGAAAGGCGGTTGATATGGTCGGTAATAGAATCAGCACCCTCATCGACGACGAAGGTGCCCCGTCCCGGCTCGACGGTCACCAGTCCCTTGACGCTGAGCAGCTTGACGGCTTCACGTACCACGCCGCGGGCCACGCCCAGCCGTTCGGCCAGCTCCCGCTCCGGGGGAAGACGGTCGCCCACCTGCAGCCTGCCATCACTGATGAGTCCATCGATGTGGTCGGCGACTTGTTCGTAGAGGCGTTCTCGGTTGAACTTGTGGTACAATCCTTCGGTCATATGGCAGTTGCCACCTTGTTTATTGGTAGGACCATCGGACCTCATATTGTGGTCTCATCTTATCACAGCATGTAGGCCATGTCAATAGATAGATTGGACGGTGATACCAGGCGATCAAATTGTCCTATAGCGGCGAAGACTGGAGCGTCTCATAAGGCGACTGGGCCAATCCCACGGGTTCGGTCGGCCCAGCACGAGGGCAAAAGGAAGTGGTACGGAGGATGTAGAAATGTGTCGGTCAACTTCATTCTAACGGCCGTTTTTTAACAGATGGTAAAGAAGGGGGTCAACAAACGGATAGATTCGCCCAGAACTTGACAAGGGCCTGCCCTCGTGACATACTTTTTGACACGAGTGTTCAGTTCTCAACGGTTGGGACAGGCGCACGCGGGCTTCCTCCCGGCCACAGCCCGACCGGTGAAGACTGAACACTTCCCATTTTGGCGACTGCTGCCGATGGGTGTTTGGATTAATGGTGAAGAAGTCGAGGTATATGGACAGTCAATATGATGTGATCGTGGTCGGCGGTGGACACGCCGGCATCGAGGCGGCGCTGGCGGCGGCCCGTATGGGCGCCCAGACGCTGTTGCTGACCACGCATCTGGATATGATCGCCTGGATGAGCTGCAATCCGAGCATCGGCGGGCCGGCCAAAGGCCACCTGGTGCGCGAGATCGACGCGTTGGGCGGCGAGATGGCGCGGGCCATCGACCGGTCGTTTATTCAAGTACGCCTGCTGAACAAGAGTAAGGGACCGGCGGTGCATGCACTGCGCGCCCAGGCGGATAAGAAATGTTACCATTGGGTGATGCTGCACACGTTGCAGAACACACCCAACCTGGACATCAAACAATCGCTGGTGGAGGCGGTGCTGGTAAAGGGCGACCGCGTGATCGGTGTCCGCACCAGCTATGGCCAGACTTTCGGCGCCCGGGCGGTGGTGCTGACGACAGGCACCTTTTTGGGCGGGCGGTTGATTACCGGCGATTGGGTGCGGCCCGGCGGACGCGATGGGGAGCCGGCCGCCATCGGATTGTCGCAATCGCTGCGAACGCTGGGATTTGAGTTGCGCCGGCTGAAAACAGGGACGCCGCCCCGGCTGGACGCGCGCAGCATTGATTTTTCACTGACCGAACCACAATATGGCAGCTGCACGCCGCTGTATTTCAGCTTCCAAATACCGGAACCGGTGCCCGAATTCTTGAACGAACCCCATCACCGGGTGTATCCCGACGACCTGACGACCGAGTGGCGGCCACAGCTGCCGTGCTACCTGGTGCATACCACGCCGGAAACGCACGACATCATCCGTTCCAACCTGGACCGGGCGCCGTTGTTTACCGGCGTGATCGAAGGTATCGGCCCGCGGTATTGCCCCTCGATTGAGGACAAGATTGTACGTTTTGCCCACAAGGATAGCCACCAGTTTTTCCTGGAACCGGAGGGATGGCAGACGACAGAGGTTTACCTGCAAGGTGCCAATACGTCGTTGCCGGTGGACGTCCAACTGGCGATGGTGCGCAGCATCCCGGCGCTGCGACGGGCAGAGTTTATGCGCATCGGCTACGCCATTGAATATGATTACGTGCCACCCAACCAGATTACAGCCTGGCTGGAGACGAAGCGCGTGGAGGGGTTGTTCAATGCCGGGCAGATCAACGGTACGACCGGTTACGAGGAGGCCGCGGCTCAGGGATTGATGGCCGGCATAAATGCCGCGCTCAAGGTTCAGGGGCGCCAACCGGTGGTGTTGGCGCGCGATGAAGCCTACATTGGGGTGTTAATCGACGACCTGGTCACCCAGGAACACCATGAGCCTTACCGCCAAATGACGTCGCGAGCCGAGTACCGGCTGTTACTGCGCCAGGACAATGCCGAGTTGCGGCTGGCGCCGGTCGGGCACCGGGTGAGTTTGGTTTCCGCCCGGCGGATGGCGCGTGTGGAAGCCCAGCGCAAAGCGGTGGAAGCGGAACTGGCGCGACTGGAGAGCAGCCATATCAACCCCAGCCAGAGCAACAACACCTGGCTGGCCGGACAGGGCCTGGAACCGTTACGCTCGACCGTCAGCGTGCGACAATTGCTGTCGCGGCCGGAGATGAGTTACGACGTGGTACGCCGGCTGGCGCCGCCGCCGGAGCCTTTGCCTGAGGCAGTGGTGGAACAGGTAGAGATCGAGGTCAAGTACGCCGGTTACATCGTCAAGCAGCGGCGGCAGGTGGAGCGGATGCGCCGCCTGGAGAACCGCAAGATCCCGACCGGCTTCGATTACGGCCAGGTGGTTGGGCTGCGCAATGAGGCGCAACAGAAATTGGAGCACTTCCGTCCGGCCACGGTGGGGCAGGCGGCGCGCATTCAGGGGGTCAATCCGGCCGACATTTCGCTGCTGCTGGTGCACCTGGAACGCTATAGCCGGCAACATGCCGGCGCGGGACGCAAACAGCCGGCCGAGTTGTTTTGAAGTTCGAGATGATTTGATCGCCACGGGGCCTATCCCATATTTTTTACTGGAAAATTTGGACCGGGCCGAGGTCTGGCTGTGAAGCAGGCTCATAAGAGGCCGTTCAATTTGTGTTCTAAGGAGCATTTGGAATCAGGTAGTAGTTTTTGTTTCTTGTGGGGGGAGCCTCCCCCCACAAGAAACAAAAAGAGAGATAAGGCCGGCTGCCGGCTCACCTGGTTCTCTACCGAGCAAATGGGACACACCCATCGCGATAGGCTGGCTTTTTGTATTAGGTCGGCCGGTGGTATAATCGACCGCGTATGAATGGCTGCGGTTGTTACCTTCCCGGCTCCGGCGTGCATAACCGGAGTAGGGGCTAATTTTCTACTGTGAGGTATTGGTAATGCCTGATATTCAAATTCCGAGCAGCGTGATCGTCGGCCTGCAGATTGTGCTGGCTTTCACCGGCGCTTTTATGTTGGCGATTTGGGTCAGCCTGATAGTCTGGACCTTCCGCGACGTACGTTCGCGCTCGCGCGACCTGTTCGCCGTTGTGTTGGCTACGCTGATGGTGGTAATTTTTGGGCCGTTGGGCCTGCTGCTCTACTTCTTGTTGCGCCCGCCGCATACGCTGGCCGATTTATACGAGCGGTCGCTGGAGGAGGAGGCGTTGCTGCAGGACCTGGAAGAACGCAGCGCCTGCCCCGGTTGCCGGCGCAAGATCGAGCCCGCCTGGCAGGTGTGTCCCGACTGCCACACCATTCTGAAGAAACGCTGTGAGAACTGCGGCGAATTGCTGAATCTGCGTTGGACGATTTGTCCCTACTGCGTGACGCCGGCCGAAGAGGTAATTCAGACCGGGCACCAACACGGGATGGAGGCGCCGCCGGCCGAACCGGTCTACGAGACGCAAGCGCAGCCCTTGCCGCAAAACCCCGAATTCGGTGCTGACCTGACGACCACTGACGTGGAGGCGGCCGCAACGTCGCCGGAGTGGGAATAGCACCGAGAACATAACTCAGGAGTAACCTGTTTCTATGGCTATCAAAATCGCTCCCTCAATCCTGTCAGCCGATTTCGCCCGATTAGGCGAACAGGTGAAAGCGGCCGCCGAAGCCGGTGCCGACTACATCCACGTCGATGTGATGGACGGCCATTTCGTGCCCAACATTACGATTGGATCGTTGGTCGTGCGCGCCATTCGCCCGGTGACCGACCTGCCGTTGGACGTTCATTTAATGATTGAGAAGCCCGAACGACACATTGAGGGATTCGTCAAGGCCGGCGCCGACAACATCACCGTGCATGTGGAAACGTGTCCCCATCTACATCGCACCATCCAGCAGATCAAAGAGCTCGGCGTTAGGGCAAGCGTGACACTTAACCCGGCGACACCATTGGTGTCGATCGAAGAGGTTCTGGCGGATGTGGATATGGTGTTGATTATGTCGGTCAACCCTGGATTCGGCGGCCAGTCTTACATTCCCGCCAGCAGCGACAAGATCGCGCGGTTGCGGCGCGCGTTGAACGAGCGCGGCCTGCAGCACGTGGACATCGAGGTCGATGGCGGCATCAAAGCCTACAACATCCGCGACGTGGCGGCTGCCGGGGCCAATGTATTTGTGGCCGGGTCGGAGGTCTTCAATAAGAAGGCCAGTGTGGCCGAAAATATCGCTGCGCTGCGCCGGCAAATAGAGGATATGAATTAGCCGGACGCCGAACACGGAAGAAAACAATGCCAGCCCAGTTTGTCGGGCTGGCATTTCATTTTGTGGAGCTAGAAGCCGGTTACTCGACGCCTGCCTGCAGCAGCTCGTCGAACACGTGGCTGGCTTCGGCCAATGCAGCGTCCTCGAAGACTGAAGTACGCTCGGCTTTGGCGGCCTGCAAGAGGCGCAGACTCTGGCGCGGATCCTCGCCCTCCATAACCACCTGCCGCCAGACGATGGCGGCACCCGCCAGCAGGGGAATGTACACAAACGCCATATCTAATGGGTCGTCGGTCTCGATCTTCTCGCCGATCAAATCGATCAGGGCCTGGCGCTCCTCCAGCTCCCACGGTTGCTGGCCGTACACCTTGGCGATCAGGCCGAAGCTGAGCGCGACCGCCAGCCGGGCCACATGGCCGAAGCCGACGCTGCGCACGATCCATATGGGATCGATGGTGGACAGATCCAAGTGTTGGGCCATCTCCCAGATGGGCACCAACAGGCCATCTTGCATCGTGGGATGATCGATAAAATAGCGAACGGTGTAGGTAAGGATTTTGGCTAATCCGATGGCCTCGCCGATGCGCGGTTCGACACCGGTCTCTTTGAAACGTTTCTGGACTTCGGCGAACAGCCCCACGAAGAGGGGTTCGGGTGCCAGGGCGGTCACGATGGCCGCGCGGCGGGCGTTGACCTCGGCCACGGCTCTGGCCTGTACCACGTCGTTCTCGACTTTCCACAAAGACTGAAACTCGACACCTGTATCCAGACTCGGTGCCTGGGCCTGAGAGGTTCCCCGGACAGTGATGGGCAGGCTGATTTTCTGGCCGGACACCTCGCGGTATTTCACGCCCAGGACGCGCCCCAGGCCGAGTCCCGAAATGTCGTCGATCAGCTCGCGATCGATATGGCCGGTTGATTGGGCCGAGCGCACGCGCTGGCCTTTGGTGCTTGCCTGAGCAGCGACCTGGATACGGATTTCGTACTGGCCTTCGTGGGCATCGGCGGTGGTGGTAAGCGGCACGGCCAGGCCGGCCACCTGGGCGGCCTCAAGATGGGCCTGAAACTCAGTCTCTGCGGCAGCCAGCGCCGGGCCGCCACGGAACCGGCCGGCGCCGGGCAGTTCGAGCTTGAAGGCCAGGTCCACCGGGGCGTCGAGGGCGTTCTGCAGCAACAGGATCAACTGGCTGCAACCGCCCAGGGACAGTCTGTCGGGTTCCAGAGAGGGTACAATCTGCACGCCACCGACGGTGTATCGCTCCTGGGCATCGAGGTATTCACTGATAATGTCGGGATATTCAACTGCCATTTTGTGCTCCTGTTTGTTCGCCAAAAGCTGTTTTTATGGCAAGTGATTCAATCTCAGTATAGTGTACCCGGCGGGCTTTGTCAATGGCGGCTGAATTTGCTTTATCGACTGGGCGGCTGACGCGGCGGATGGCTACCGTACCGCCAAGCTGGCCGGACCGCCGACGAAAATCGGTTGAAAACAGCGCCGAAATATGGTACGATAGAGTCAGGTGTGAGCGTCTCCCACGTTTCATAATCGTTGTTACCCTCAGGCCGCAACGTAGCCCAGCATGGTGGTCCACTGCAGTTCGCCGCCAACAG
>CAZHBM010000131.1:0-9029 GCA_964529945.1 uncultured Anaerolineales bacterium
GCTGCAAATTGCGCAGCGGGGCCACAATCTGCCGGACCAAAACGACCGCCAAGACAATGGCCACTGCGCCGGCGATCAAAGCAGCCGCCAGTACACCGCGGTTCAGTGCGGTCAGAAAGTCGGAGGTCAGAGTGCCGGTGATATCGGCGCCGGGAGAGAACACGTAGACGGTGCCGATCTGTTGCCCGTCGTTCACAACCGGGGCGCCGCCGGCGGGGGTGCCGGCCGGGAAAGTGTCGCCAAGCGTACCACTGGTGGAGTCGAACAACACGCGGTTGTTGTCGTCAACCAGGAGCACCGTCTCGTTGTCCCAACCGCCCATGCCTATGCCCAGCCCCAGTCGCATACCCATCTCGGCGCCGGGGGCATTGTTGCCGGTCATTGCGCCTTGCCCGCGCCCGCGATGCGTGCCACCATCGCCCGAGAGCGCCGCCAGGCTTGTTTCGAGTGCTTCGGCCACGCCTTCCCAACTGCCGTTTTGGGCGTAGTACTGGGCAAAGACGGGCGCCAGATCACCGGCGTGCTGTTCATCGCGGCGCGTCAGGTACAGGTCAAACTGGCGATTGACCGTTTGTTGGGCCACACCATAGGTGATGGCTGCTCCGATAAAAATGACGGCGGCGAAGGCCAAAACAAGTTTGACGCTGAACCTATGCATCTTCGATTTCCGCAAATTTGTAACCCAGCCCGTAGACCGTCTGGACAAAGGAAGGGTTGCGTGGATCAAGCTCAATCTTCTGACGCAGATTCTTGATGTGTGCGTCTACGGTGCGTTCGTAGCCTTCGTAGGCGTAGCCCTGCAGGTTGTCTAGCAGTTGCATGCGGCTAAAAACGCGACCGGGGTGGGCCATCAAAATGGCCAGGAGGTCAAATTCTGTTGGTGTCAGCTCTACCGGGCGCCCGTCGACAGTCACCTGTCGTTTTTCCATGTCAAGCGCCAGCGGGCCTACATTCAGGACTTCACCGGTGGACTGTGGGCGTTGCGTGCGACGGAGCACGGCGCGCACCCGGGCGACTACCTCGCGCGGGCTGAAGGGCTTGATAATGTAGTCGTCAGCGCCCAACTCCAGGCCGATAAGTCGATCCGTCTCCTCCACTCGCGCTGTGACCATGATAATGGGGACGTCGCTTTCCCGGCGGATTGCCCGGGCCACATCCAGCCCATCCATCCCCGGCAGAGTCAGGTCGAGTACAACCAGTTGAGGTGCCGAGTGACGGAAGGCTGCCATTGCCTGTACGCCGTCGTCGGCGGTGATTACTTCGAAGCCCGCACTCTCCAGGTACCCTTTGAGCACGTGTACGATTTGTGGTTCGTCGTCAACGACCAGAATTTTGGCGCTCATTTTGGCTCCTCCAAGATGGTCGCAATGCCTGCTACCTGCTCGCTGCCTGCCGCCGGTAGCAGCCGGACGCTTGTCGTGGCCGGGCAGACTGCCATTTGACAGTCGTATGGTAATACAGTGACGGCCAATCTGTCAATCCTTGGAGGGGCGCGGTACCCAGTCTGGGCGGCAAGCGGGCGCGTGAGATTCCTCCATTCAGAGCTGAAGTGTTAGAAAACCTTCGCATAACCTTCACAAAATATTCACAATTCAGTGTTAGAATAAAGGGTGAGTTGATTCAGATGATTGGCGGCAGTGCCGTCAGACAGTTGTGTTGACCAGTCTCTCGCAGGGGGTTGTTCGAGAAAGCCGTACTTGGCGGGCATTTGGCCTATGCGGGAGTCGTGGCAAAATGGTTGGAGGTCAGGCTTCCATAAATAGACACACACTCATTGACCAGATATAATGTAAGCGAGTATTTCGGTTGTTTTTGTCTAGGACTAACAATTAGATGGTCTGCTATGGTTAGAGGTTTTCGATAGAAAGGAAGAAAAAAATGAGCAAGAAATCGGTTCTTTTGACAGCGGTGTTGGTGGTAGCTCTGTTCCTGATGGGAGTTGCGATGACCAGCGCCCAAACCGGGCAAGCAACGTTGACGGTTATCAATTACGTAGGGTCAGAATTGAACTTCACCCTGGATGGAAAAGACTACAGGGTTCCGGGTACGGATGTTAATCCGGATGGTGGCCAGTTGACGCTGTCCTTGGATGCGGGTATTCATGACTACAGTGGTGTGGTACCGGGCGGACCGGGAGCCAATGGCCAGGTGGATTTGTCGGCCGGAGAGACGTATATCTTGGGAACCCGTGTCGATACCAAGCCGGCAGTGATTGCCAATGACGGAACAGTACTGCAGAAACCCAAGGACGTGCTGGTGTTCTTCCAGGCAACGGAACAGCCCGGTGCGCCCGCACCCACCCCCGAGCGGGCGGCATTGCAGCCCATCCCGGCCGGTATGGGAGCCCTGGTACTGGACAACTACATCGGTGAGGAATTGAACGTCGATATCGGCGGCACACTGTACAAGGTTCCGGTCGACGGGCGGCTGCAGATTAATCTCGACCCCGGTACGATCGACTACACGGCCAGCGTGAGCACTTCCAGCCTGAATGAGACGGCTGACATCATGGCCGGTGAGTACACCGGGCTTGGGTTCTCGCGCGATTACCGTGAGCCGGCCAAATATGATGTTGGTGACCAAGAGCCGACGCCGGTGCCGCTGAAAATGTACGTTGAACCAGTAGACCTGAGCGGGGCGGCTATGGCCCAGCCGACGGAAGAGTCGATGCCGGCAAGCGAGCAGGCGACGCCGGCCGCGACCGAAATGCCAATGGAGCAAGGCACGACCGGGTTGAAGGTGATGGACTACACCAGCAACCCACTGACCCTGACCATCGCTAATGTGCAGTACACGATCAGCGAAGGTGGGGCAGCGACCATGGTCGCGTTGGATCCGGGTACGTACAGCTACACCGTTTCAGTTCCCGGCGCGGCCTATAATGGCCAGTTCACATTGCAGGCGGGTGTGACGTTGGGTATGAGTGTGGCCACCAACCCCGAAGGCAACGTGATGTTCGTGTATTTCGAGTAAACTGACATGCCACCTGCGCGGCCCGGCCTGAGCTGGGAGCGGCAGGGCAATTGGATGAACGAAGGGCTCTCCTCAATTGGAGAGCCCTTTTTTGTTGGCCTGGCATTTAGACCTGAACGCGTAAGAGTCTTGTAAGCATTTCTTTGTCCACACTTAATCTGTGCCGTTTATACTTAAAAACAGGTGCCAGAAAGCACATCCGATTTAAGACGGACCTTGATAAATAGGCTGGGGAGGTGACTTATGGATAGCGACAAAATGAAATCAGTACCGGTAAGCCGCTCGGAGATTACACCCGAGCACGTCTATTTCTCCAGGCGGCGATTCCTGAAACTGGCTGCATTGGTAGGCACGGGTGCGGTATTGGCCGCCTGTGGTGTGCCTGCGGCCACGACTGAGCCGGCCGCGACGCCGACGCCGATGTTAAAAGTGCCCAATCCGGAGAGCGGCCTGGTGGCGGAACCGGAGCCGGACGCCACGGCCGAACCGGGGCCGGGAAAACTGACGCCTGAGGACGCGGTCACCAGTTACAATAATTTTTACGAGTTTACCACCGACAAACAGCGGGTGGCGAAACTGGCCGAAGGCTTCAAGACTTCGCCTTGGGAAGTGGAAGTGTACGGGCTGGTGAACCAGCCGAAGACCTACTCGATGGAAGACATCTTGCAGCGCTTTACCCAGGAGGAGCGTGTGTTCCGCATGCGCTGTGTCGAGGGTTGGTCGATGGTCATCCCCTGGCAGGGATTCCGCCTGTCGGAACTGCTGAACGAGGTCGAACCTACCAGTGAGGCCAAGTACGTTCGTTTTGAAGCCGTGTACGATCCGGACGAATTGCCCGGCCAACAGCGGCCGGCCTATCCCTGGCCCTATCAAGAGGGGCTGCGCCTCGACGAGGCCCAAAACGATTTGACCATTCTGGCGACCGGGCTGTACGGGAAACCTTTGCCGCCTCAGAGCGGCGCCCCAATACGGCTGGTGGTCCCGTGGAAGTACGGCTTCAAAAGCATTAAGTCCATCGTGAAGATCGAATTGGTGGCCGAGGAGCCGTCTACGTTGTGGTCGTCTTTGGCACCCCAGGAGTACGGGTTCTATGCTAACGTCAATCCCGAAGTGCCGCATCCGCGCTGGTCGCAGGCGACGGAGCGCCGCATTGGCGATCCTGCAGCGCGTATCCCGACGCTGATGTTCAACGGGTATGGTGAGGAAGTAGCCTATCTCTACGAAGGTATGGATCTGGCCAAGTATTACTGATGAAACGACGGGTACGCATCAAATGGTTGAAATTGGCCGCCCACGTCGGGTCGGTGATACCACTGGTGTGGCTCATAGGGAGCTACTTCAGTGGTAACCTGACGTTCAATCCCATTCAGGCGGCTACTATAAGGACCGGGCACTATGCCTTGACGTTGTTGTGGCTGTCGTTGGCATGTAGTCCGCTGTACATCCTTACGGGATTTTCGGAACTGCTGCCTTTGCGGCGGGTGTTGGGCCTGTACGCGTTTGGCTATGCCGGGCTGCATTTGCTGATCTTCGTGGGTTGGGACTATGGCTTCGATTGGAGCCTGGTGCTGCCGTTGTTCGCGCGCCAGTATTATCTGATCGCTGGCCTGGCGGCGCTGGTGCTGTTGTTCGTATTGGCACTGACTTCATTTTCTCTGTGGATAAGGTGGCTGGGCGTATTTTGGAAGCGGTTGCACCGGCTGGTTTACCTGGCGGCCGGGTTGGTGGTGGTTCACTATCTATTGGTAGTCGATGGCAGCTTGTGGACGTTACAGGGTGAGATATGGAAGCCGTTGGCCTACGCGGCCGTGTTGGCGCTGCTGCTGGCGTTGCGGTTGCCGCCGGTACGGCGTGCTGTGATCTGCTTTAGGCAGGGTCAACAGCCTGCCCATGGTTCGACTGTTGAAGGACAGGCCGGATAAGTCCGGCCGTGTTCGGGGGGAAGTATCTCCTAAGTCAACCGGAAAAGGGCACGTCCCAGTCTTTTTGTAGGAGAAATTAGACCCGGCCAAGGCTTGGCTGCGAGATAGGCTCGTGAGATAAAAACCGGCCGCCGACTCTTTTGGCCGGCTACAGAAAAATAGGACAGACCAACCGGGAAAGTAAGGATTTCGCACATTGGATATTTGGTGTAATATTAATCGAGCGAGACTCTTTAGGGCGGAGCAACCAATGGCGGAAGGGCATATCCTGGTTGTAGAAGACGAACCCAGCGTCGGTGAGGTGGTCAGCCTGTATTTGCGGCGCGCGGGATACCAGGTTCAACTGGTTCAGGACGGGCAGGAAGCGATCGAGTCCCTGGAGCAGCAGTTGCCGCTGCTGGTCATTCTGGACCTGATGCTGCCGGGCGTGGATGGTTGGGAGATTACGCGCTGGCTTCGCGGGCGCAGTGACGTGCCGATCATTATGCTGACTGCCCGCCGTGACGAAGTCGACCGCATCGCCGGCCTGGAAATGGGCGCCGACGACTACGTGGTTAAACCCTTTAGCCCGCAAGAACTGGTGAGTCGCGTTCGAGCGGTGCTGCGGCGCAGTCGCAGCAGCTCTCAAGAGAGTGTAGCGGCGCCGCTAGAGTATGACTCGTTGCGCATCGATCCGCAGACGAGATTGGTAGTCGTGCGGGGCGAAGAGAAGACGCTGACGGCCAAGGAGTTCGACCTGCTGTATCTGTTGGCGCGCAACCCGCGACAGGTGTTCACCCGGGATCAGTTGCTGGATCGCGTTTGGGGCGTATCAGAGTACATCGACCCGGGGACGGTCACGGTCCACATGCGGCGCTTGCGCGAGAAGATCGAAGAAGAACCCTCCAGCCCGCGCCACCTGGTGACAGTCTGGGGGGTGGGTTATAAGTTCGAGCCCTAAAGACCTACCCGTATCTTGGATGTCGTGATGGATAAAAAGAAGCCCCTGACTTTTTTGCGTTTCCTGGGCGGCGTGCTGCCGGTGCTTGTTCTGGGGCTGGTGCTGTTTTGCCTGCTGATGAAACCGGAAGCCAACGAAATCGCCCTGATGCTGGGGCTGATGAGCGTGACGGCCCTGATTTCAGTTCTGGCGTCTTACGCCGCCTACCGCTTGGGGTGGATCAGCCGTTACCCAAGTATCCGCTGGGCGCTGATGACCGGCTATGGATTGTCCGGCCTGTTAGTGTTCCTCAACGTCTGGATCACAGCCCGCCTGATGTTCGCCAGCCGGCACGACCTGATGTTGGCCACCGTGTTGCTGATTTTCGCCACCGGCATTGCTATGTCGCTGGGTTACCTGCTTTCCGAGACCATTACCGAGCGGATCGTGGCTCTGGGCCGCGCGGCGCGCCAAATCGCCCGTGGGCAATTGGATACACGGGTCTCCATAAGCGGCCAGGATGAAATGGCCGGCCTGAGCCAGGCGTTCAACGAAATGGCGGCTCAGTTGGAAGCCATGGAGCAGAAACAGCGCGACATGGAAGCCCTACGCCGAGACCTGATCGCCTGGGTGGGGCACGATCTGAGAACCCCGCTTACCTCCATTCGGGCGATCATCGAAGCGCTGGCCGACGGCCTGGTCGACGATCCTGAAACCGCCGAACGTTACCTGCGCACCGCTCACCGCGACGTCTGTTCTCTGTCTCACCTGATTGACGACCTGTTTGACATTGCCGAAATGGATGCCGGTGGCCTCAAGCTGAATCTGGAGCCCAATAGCCTTTCCGACCTGATATCCGACACGATTGAGAGTTTCAGGGAGCTGGCGGAACGCCAGGGAATCAAGCTGGAGGGAAGCGTGGCCCAGGATGTCGACCCGGTGACGATGGACGCTCAGCGGATTGGACGCGTGTTGTCCAACCTGGTGGCCAATGCGCTGCGGCACACACCGCGCGGTGGGCAGGTGACCATCCAGGCCGGCCGCAATCCGGACGGCGTTTGGGTCGAGGTGGTTGACAGTGGAGAAGGCATCAAGGCAGAGGATCTGCCCCACGTATTCGAGCGTTTCTACCGGGGCGAGAAATCCCGAAACCGGGCTACCGGTGGATCGGGACTGGGGCTGGCGATCGCCAAAGGCTTCGTGGAAGGGCATGGAGGGCAGATCGGAGTCCAGTCGCTGGACGGCGGGAACGAAGGCAGTCGCTTTTTCTTTACCTTACCGACCTGATCTCTGCCCGCAAGCTAATTGTCGAAAACCGCCAAGCCCTGCTGGAGACTACCGGGTCTCGGTTACTTTGGCCAATCCCCGCGGGTGATCCGGATCCAGTCCTTTCACATGGGTCAGATGCATGGCCAATATCTGCCCGGGCACGACGGCAATGATGGGCGACAGCCATTCGGGTACCGTCTGGGGCAGGGGCAACTGGAAGTCACCCGCTTCAAGGGTGACCGAATCGTCACTGATGACCAAGATCTCCGCCCGGCGTTGGCGCAGCGAATCGATGAGGTCGCGCATTTTCGGCAGCATCTTGCCGGACGGCGCCACGACGACGGCCGGGAAACCGGGTTCGATCAGCGCCAGGGGTCCGTGCAGGAAATCCGCGCTGCTATAGGGGTCGGCCAGGGTGTAGGTTAACTCCTTCATCTTGAGCGCGATCTCGAAAGCCGTGGCGTAGTTGTATCCCCGCCCAATCACGACGCAGTGACGCATGTAACGATAACGCTGCGCCAGATTGGCGATGGCCGGCTCACTAGCCAGCGTAGCTTCCAGGATATCCGGGATTTGATTCAGCCGGCTCATTCTATCGAGGTCTTCGGCCAGGGCGCTGCTGAGGATGGCAATCGCCATCAATTCGGCGGTGTACGTCTTGGTGGCCGCCACGGCGCGCTCCGCGCCCGCCTGGACGTCGATAACCACGTCGGCCTCGCCGCCCAGATCGGAATCGACGGCGTTGGTGATGGCGGCCGTCAACGCGCCCTGACGCCGAGCCTCGGCCAAGACAGACACGATGTCGGGGCTTTTGCCGCTTTGGCTGATGCCCAGCACCAACGCCTGACCAAACTCGGGAGGCTGCCCGTAGATGGTGAACAGGCTGGGGGTGGCCAGGCTGACCAGAATGCCGTTGGCTGCACCGAGCAGGTATTGCGCGTAACGGCCGGCGTTGTCACTGGTACCGCGCGCGGCGATCACGACGTGTTTGATCTGCCGCTGTTGCATCAGGCCGGCCAGCCGATCGATGGCGGCGTGACCGCTGGTCAGCAACTTGCGCAAGACTGCCGGCTGTTGGTGAATTTCCTTGTAGATCTGCGTATTCTTGAGCATAGGGACGGCGTCTCCCCTGTCAGTAGCGGGCCGGGTTCATTCGCACCGGTCACCTTCACTGGGTATTATCGGGCTTGTACCTGGCACGTACGATTTCGGCGATGGTGCTGAGTGCAATCTCTGCCGGCGCCCGCCCACCCAGTGGCAGGCCGACAGGCGCGTGCAGTTTGGACAACTCCTGTTCGGTCAACCCCGCCTGGCTCAAGCGTTCCATTCGGAGTGCGTTGGTGCTGCGGCTACCGAGCGCGCCGACGTAGCGGGCGTCGCTGCGCAGAGCAATTTCAAGGGCCGGATCGTCGATCTTGGCGTCGTGACTCAAAGTAACGACATAGGTGTACCCGTCCAGCCCGAGGCGGGGCAGGGCGTCCTGCGGCCAGGCCTTGATCAGCTCCTTGGCATCCGGGAAGCGTTCCCGGGTGGCAAAGGCGGCCCGTGGATCGACCACCAGCGTCTCAAAACCGAGCATATTGGCCATCTGGACCAGGTATTCGGCAATGTGAACGGCGCCGATGACGATCAACCGGGGGGTGCCGGCATAGACGTCAATAAACAGGGTGTTCGTCTCGTTAAGCTCCAGGATGGCACCGCTTCCCTTTTGCAGCAGGGCCATTGCGGCATCCACAACCCGTTGCCGGTGGCTGCCAAGATCGAGCGGACCTTCGCTGCTGCCGTCGGCGCGGATCAAAAGCTTGCGATTGAGCCAATCGTCAGGGCCTTCCAGAACGGTGACAACCGCTACGGGTGACGCCAGGGCCAGTTGTTGTTTCAACGATTCGTAGATAGGGGCGAAGAAAGCAAAAGGCTCGGCCCAGATCTGTATGTTCCCGCCGCAG
>CAZHBM010000132.1:0-4459 GCA_964529945.1 uncultured Anaerolineales bacterium
ATAACTGGTAATTTGTTATCTGTCTATGGTATAGTGCTTGCATCCTGTTTGATTGACCGAATTCAGTTAAATGAGGGGCTTATGAGCGAAATAGTGATCCTTGCCTGCCACAACTGTGACAGCCAACTCGAGATTGGCGTCGAGATCGAACGTTTCGCGTGCGCCAGTTGTGGCAGCCAATACCGGGTGCAGCGTGGCGGCGGACTGGTGGCTTTGATCCCTTTGGTGGACGAAGGCGCCGAAATAGCATCGCGATCAGCGCAAGTACAGGCCGAGATCAAGGCGCTGGAAAACGACCTGTGGTACCAACGTGAAGGTATTCCGCAAGAAGCCGTTTATCAGTTCTTCGTAATGCTGGACGACGTGTTGTATAGCCGGCGTGGAACCAAGCGCAAGCGGCCCGTTCTCGGCCTGCACCTTTTTTCCAACCAAGACCAGTCGCAATGGGAAGAAGACGTTCGGCAGACTCTCAATAGCCTGACTGTGGATGAATTGAACACGCTTTTAGAAAAATGTGTTGCGCTGTCGAACAAAGGCATCACAATGACGCACTATCAGGCTAAACTAGAGCGCCTGAAGCAATTGAAACAGGTCGTTTCTTAGGTCGTTTTTCCTCGAGGGTACGCGTCAAAAATGGTCTTCTATCGGAATACGACGGCTTGCCGGCTGCTGTGAAAGACGAATCCTGCAACCCACTCTTTGGGCCTGACAGGCTGAAAATGGATGTAGGCTGAGTAGTCTGTCTTACCCAGCGGAAGATTTTGATAGACACCTTATGCGAGCTGCCTGGGAGATTGAGCGCGATGGAACTAGAGAACAAAGTGGCTGTGGTAACCGGATCAGCGGTCAGGATTGGGCGCCAGCTTGCCTTAGCTTTGGCCCAGCACGGTGTCCGATTAGTGGTTCATTACCTAAGCTCAACCGATCCTGCTGAAGAGGTCGTGGCTGAGATCAAACAGCTTGGTGGGGATGCCATTGCTATTCGGGTGGATTTGCGCGATCGAGACAACCTGCACGGCTTGCTGGACCAGGCCACTGAACACTTCGGGACAGTCGACATTCTCATCAATAATGCGGCTGTATTTATTCCCGGCGACGCACTCAACACCACTATGGCTAATTGGGAAGAACACTTTGACACCAACCTGAAGGCTCCTTTCTTTCTCAGCCAGGCCTTTGCCCGGCAACTGGGTGGGCAACGCCACGGACACATTGTTAATATTGCCGATTGGCGGGCGACGCGTCCGAGAGCTGACTACGTGGCGTACACGCTGACAAAGTCGGGACTGATAACGATGACTCAAAACCTGGCCTTAGCCCTGGCGCCCAACATCCAGGTGAATGCAATCGCACCGGGTGCCATTCTTCCGCCACCTGGAAAGGACGAGTCTTACCTCGATCGGCTGGCACAGCAGATTCCGGTCCGCCGGCACGGTTCGCCGTCCGACGTGGCCGCCGCCATGTTATTTCTGCTGCAATCCGATTTTATCACGGGGGAATTGATCTTTGTCACCGGCGGCGAGCACTTGTCTTGAGGGCCGAAGTGCCAGTGCTTCTGGTAGTGGCTACGTGGGGTATCCATGAGCGACCAAATTCTGATTGAGGGCCTGTTGCTGCGCGCAATTATCGGCATTAACGACACCGAGCGGCGCGACCGCCAGGACGTACTGATAGATTTGACATTGGATATCGATGCCCGCGCCGCCGGGGCCAGCGATGCCATAGAGGACGCGGTCAATTACCGGACCGTCACCAAACAAGTGATTCGGTTGGTGGAAAACTCGCAATTCTACCTGGTGGAGAAATTGGCGACCGAAATTGCCGGCGTATGCCTGGCCGCATCGGGCGTGACGGCCGTCACCGTGACGGTCAGGAAGCCGGGCGCGCTGCGTTTTGCCCGCAGCGTGGGGGTGACATTGCGGCGAACCCTGGACGATGGCTAATCCTGACGCTCCCAATCGCGCCTACCTGTCGCTGGGCTCCAACATCGAGCCAGAACGTAACCTGCCTGAAGCCGTACGCAGATTGGCATCGTTTGGGTGTGTTGTGCGCGCCTCGTCGGTCTGGCAGAGTCCGCCCTTGGGGTTTATCGAGCAGGCTGATTTCCTCAACGGTGCCGTGCTGCTGGAAACCGGCCTCGACGCCGAGCGGCTTAAATTGCAGGCGATTGCGGGCATTGAGACAGCTTTGGGGCGCGTGCGCAGTAGCAACAAGAATGCACCCCGGACCATCGACATTGATATCGAGCTCTTTAATCGAGACATTTTTTCCGTCGGCCGGCGCCAAATCCCCGACCCCGAACTGTTGCAGCGCCCCTTTGTGGCCATTCCGTTGGCGGAGATTGCGCCCGATTACGTACACCCGCTGACCGGTGAGACATTGGCCCGGATTGCAGCCCGTTTTGGCCCTGCACCGGCCAATATGCACCGGCGGCCTGATGTATCGCTGACCAAATTCATCGTAGAGTGCTGACGCAAGGAGATAGGACAATGGAATGCTACGATCCAGATCGCGCCCGTCGCTACGGTCCGGGAGCAACGCCGGAAGATATTGCAGAGAGAGAAAAGGATCGCGAGGCCATCCGGCAGGCGATACGCCAGGTGCTGGTCCACATTGGTGAGAATCCCGATCGTGATGGGTTGCTCAGAACTCCCGACCGCATCGCGCGCATGTACGAAGAATTGACCGCCGGTTATCTTACCGACCCGGTGGAGATGATAAACAACGCCATGTTTGAGGTCAATTACTCGGAAATGGTGATTGTCAAGGACATCGACTTCTACAGTCTATGCGAGCATCATCTGCTCCCCTTTTATGGTCGAGCGCACGTCGCCTATATCCCGAACGGCCTGGTGGTCGGCTTGAGCAAAATACCCCGTATGGTCGACATTTTCTCGCGGCGGTTACAGATTCAGGAGAACATGACCCAGCAGATCGCGGATTGCCTGAATACGCATTTACATCCATTTGGCGTGGCGGTGGTGGTGGAAGGGATGCATATGTGCGTCATGATGCGGGGAGTCAAAAAGGCCAATGCGGTCATGGTGACCAGCAGCCTGATAGGCACCTTCAAAAATGATCCCAAAACGCGGACCGAATTTATGCAGCTAATCGGACGTCACAGCTTTGCCGATGGGTAGGCCCTGGGCAATATGGCTCTGAGCTTCCCGGCAAGCTTCGAAGAAAATTTTGATCTTCCGGCGGCCCGCCAAAGGGGCGGTTTGGGCTGTTGGAAGATTACACCAGGGATAAGAGTGCGCGGGCGGTGATGTCATCGGTGACTAACACGCTCATGAAGCGTCCGCGCAGCGCGCCCAGAATTGACGGGACTTTGGCAATGCCGCGGGCGACGGCCAATACCCGGGGGATGTGCTGCAAATCCTCGAGCTCGATACCTACTACGCGTTGGTTGATAGCAAACGTTTGAGATTCCCCATCCGAGTTGAAGAAGCGGCCGCACATTTCGCCAACAGCTCCGCTTTCCCTTAGTTGTGCCAACTCGCCTTCTGTAATCAGTCCGGCCCGCAAAAAACTGGAGCTATTGTGTTGGGTGGTCCCAACGCCGGTGATAGCCAGTTCCACCGATTGGGCACGGGCAATGCCATCGCGCACGGCGGGTTCGGTCAACAGGGCCTCTCTAAGAGCCGGTTGAGCGACCAGAACCGGGGCAGGCAGGTCGTAATGTCGCCCTCCCAATTTGACGGCTACCATGCGGGCCAGGTCGGGGCTGTCAACGACCAAGGTGCCGACGCCGCCCAACAACTGGACCACGTCGATCTGTTGCCCGAATTTGTCGGGTATTGACTGCACTGCTGCCTCGACGCTGGTTCCCCAAGCGACCCCGATGGAGGAATTGGATCCCAACGAAGCGATTACCCGCTGTAGATAGGTGACTGCCAGGTTTCCAAGCGGTTTCAGCAGCGCCGTTTCGTCCAAATGTGAGGATGTCTCCAGAACGTACGCGTCACGCAATCCGAATGCATCGATCACCTCTTGTTCCAGGGCAAAGTCCCTGAACAGAGATTCGCGAATCTGAATCGATACGATGCCACGGTCCTTGGCTTCGGACAGCAACCGCGACACGCTCGAACGCGATATTTCCAGGCGATCAGCAATTTGTTGCTGGCTCTGGTCGAATTCGTAGTAAAGCCTGGCTACCGTGATCAGCAATTCGTCCCGGTCGGTTGACGTACCTTTCATGAGCCGGCTCCTGTGGCCTGAGATAACACAGACCGTGCTGTGTCTGGACAATTACGTATGGACTGAACAGATGTGCAAAACAATATACCATAAATTCAGTCCCTCGTCAATCGCGCCAAGCTGCCTGATTGCACAACTCCAGGCGGTCGCTTCCAGACGGCCTAAACCAGCAGCGGATTCATCATCGTGTGAGGTGGCAATACATCCTGGAAGTGGCTTCTATCCTAACCAACAATGAATTGCTTCAAAAAAGGTCTTG
>CAZHBM010000132.1:4559-8999 GCA_964529945.1 uncultured Anaerolineales bacterium
TCCTGGAAGTGGCTTCTATCCTAACCAACAATGAATTGCTTCAAAAAAGGTCTTGACAACAACTCACTTGGTGTGATATACTGTAATTAACCACATGTGCAATTATTGCACAAAATTTCACTCTCAGTCTCCTAATGAGTGTTTGATATGTGTTTACAGCAATGGAGCTCCCTGGGGAGCGCTCTCAATGAACTGAGACCTACCTTTCCGCTTAGTCGTCACCTCAACTGGCGCCGTCTTTCGGCTTATCTGATTCCACTCTTGCCTAGCCTCTTTGGTCCTGTTTTCGCACCGTGTCACGTTTTTTCCGGTCAGGTGGGATGAACAAATCCCTGGCTTGCTGCGACCCTGACGATTGACCCGGTGTCTTTTCATTTGGATTGTCTTTGACTGCTCCTCGACACGAAGGTGTCGCTTTTTCAATGTACTGTGAGCGATCGGCTGCCCCTTTTGGGCGGCTGTGATTCAAGGAAAGGAGGGTAGGGACAGCGATCCGTACTGCCATCTGGAGTAATTTGGAGCTACTTTCCATCGGTATTGGAGCTGAAGGAGGCCACGAAACATGTTGAATCGCAAAATGCTGTTCGTTCTGGTTGCGGTGCTGGCGGTGCTGATGTTGTTGGCGGCGCAATGTGGCACTGCGGCGGAGCCGCAAGTCGTCATTCAGACGGTTGAAGTGGTAAAGACAGTCGAAGTCGTTCAGACTGTCGAGGTGGAAAAAGAGGTTCAGGTTGAAGTTGTCAAGACGGTTGAGGTCGAAAAGGAAGTCGCTGCGCCGGCCGAAGCATTGCCGATCAGCCTGGACGAGTTCACCAGTGCCAACATTGATTGGCGAGGACCGGCCACGGCTGCCGGCGAAGACACGATCAACCTCAACGTAGGCATGAACAAACACACCTTTACAGAATCGCTTGTGCCCCTACTGCCTGTGTTTGAGGAGCTGACCGGCATCAAGGTTCACTACGAAATCCTGCCTGAGATGGAGTACTACTCCAAGCTGGCAGTGGACATGTCCTCCGGCGGCGGGTTCATCGACGTCTTTATGACCGGCCCCGAGATGACCTGGCAGTACATTCCGCCCGGATGGATCGAGCCGCTGGACGGGTACCTCAACAATCCAGAGTTGACCGATTTGGACTGGTACGATCCCGGTGACTTCTACGAAGCGGCCTGGAAGGCTCAGCAATGGGATGGCGTTACCCTGGGACACGGCGGTTACGGCGAGGGCCCGGTCTACGGTATTCCTGTAACCTTCGAGATCATGTCATTGACCTACCGCAAGGACCTGCTGGACGAAGCCGGAATCGACACCAGCGGTGAATGGCCCAAGACCTGGGATGACATCTACACCGCCTGCAAGGCGACGACCAAAGACACCAATGGCGACGGCCAAATCGACCAATATGGTATCGTCTCCCGCGGCGCCACCACCTGGGCGTCCACCTTTGGCGGCTATAGCAACATCTTCTTCTCGTATGGCGCGACCGATTTCGACGAGGGTATGAAACCGGCCACCGCCAGTCCTGAAGGTATTGCTGCCACCGAGCTGTGGGCCAAGATTCTAAGCGAGTGCGCCCCGCCCGGTATCACCGATATGCAGTGGTTCCAGGCCAAGCAAGCCTTTGCTTCCGGCGAGTCGGCTATGATCATCGACTGCGACTGGTTTGCCGCGGCGACCTTTGAGCATCCCGATCGTTCTGAAGTGGCCGGCAAATTGGGCTATGCCCTCACCCCGCCGGGACCGAATGGCGAGCGCGTGGAAGACCTGTGGTTCTGGGGGCTGGGTATGAATCCGGCCGGGTTCCACAAGGATGCTGCCTGGCTCTTTATGCAATGGGCGACCAGCAAGCCGGTGCTCCTGCACGCCACCACCGATTATCAAAACTGGAATCCGTCTCGAAAGTCGATTTGGGAGAATCCTGAAGTCGTCGCTTTGAGCGAGAGCTGGGGAAACGGCGCCTATCGCGACATCGTTACTCAAAACCGCGACTATGCCAAGATCCCGTTTGCCGTCAGCCCGTATCTCTTCACCACTCAGGAAACCTGGTGGCGCAACGTCCAGGACATCATCCTGGGCAATGTGACTGCCGAAGAAGGCCTCCAGAACGCCGACCGCGAGATGGAGGAAATCCTGAAAGAGGCAGGGGTTTACAACTAAGTCGTTACGATCGTCTCTGTGATGGGCTGGGAAGTCGATTTTCCTGGTCCATCACAGGTGCCCGGCGCCGCTGCGGTCACCTCGGTGCCCCCGTCGACGCAATACTTGATCATCGTAGGGGCTCACACCTTCTACTTGCGCAAGCGCCGGGCACCCAACCAGAACTCAAAGAATTAAAAACCCTTCTGATTATCAGCGGTGTTGTTTTGCCGGAGATCAGCGTCCTGCCTACGCCTGCTTGAAGCAGAGTCTCTAAAGGGGAACGGAAATGCTACATAAGAAGTGGCTTTTTCTAGCTATCTTGCCTAGCTTGGTACTTGTATTGGGGATTGCCATCTACCCCATCGGGTACGCATTTTACCTGAGTTTGACCGATAAGATGATGCAGAATCCGGTAACTCATTTTATCGGCTTGGGAAACTACATCAACAATCTCACCAGCGCCCGGTTTTGGGCGTTCGTGAAGACCACGGCCTTCTTCGTATTGGGTTCGGTGGGCATGGAATTGTTGATTGGATTTGGGTTGGCATTGCTTCTCAACCAGAATATCCGCGGGCGAACCCTCTTCCGCATCTTGATCCTGATCCCGCTGATGATCCCGCCGGTGACGGCGGCGCTGATGTGGAAAGTCATGCTGGAGGCGTCGACCGGCCCGGTCAACTACCTGTTGGGCTTCGTCGGCATCCATGGGCCGGCCTGGTTGGCAGAAAAGGCAACCGCCCTGCCATCGATCATTGCCATCGACGTGTGGGTGTATACGCCCTTTGTAGCGCTGTTGTTGTTAGCCGGGTTGCAGTCGATTCCGCAGACAATGTATGAGGCAGCGGCTGTCGATGGCGCCGGTACCTGGAAAACATTCCGTATGGTAACCCTGCCGATGCTGAGGCCAATTCTATATCTGGTGCTGTTGTTCCGCCTGGCACTGGCCATCAACTCGGCTGACACGATATTTGTGACCACGATGGGAGGGCCGAACATCGCCACCACCACGCTCAACTTCGCGGCGTTCCAAAATCTGTTCCGCTACTTACGCCTGGGATATGCGGCCTCTCTCGGTATTACCGTCTTCTTTATCATTTTCTTCACGACCCAGTTCCTGATCAACAAGACCAGGCACATGTGGAGGGGAGCGTGACCTTATGAATAACGATGTTCGTCGAGGGATATGGTCCAAGGCGCTAACTTATGTTTTGCTCATCTTTTGGTCAATCGTCAGTTTGTTCCCAATCTACTGGATCATCCTGACGTCTCTCAAAATCCCGGTTGACGTGATTGCTACCCCGCCGAAATTCTTCAACTTCAAACCGACTTTGGACAATTATCTGATTGTTCTGCGGTTGGTGGAGCATACCGGTCTTGGCGAGACAGCCCGCGTGGACTTCTTGGCCTATTTCAAGAACAGTCTCATCACGGTGCCGATTGCAGTTATCCTGTCCCTTTTGCTGGGCATTCCGGTGGCCTACGTGCTGGCTCGCTATCGGTTCAAACTGCGGGAGAACGTCTACTTCTTCTTCATCAGCCTGTACTTTATGCCGGCAGTGCTGATTATGATACCGCTGTACCTGGTCTATCGAACGCTTCACCTGTACGACACCTATTTGGGTTTGGTTCTGATACTCCAACTCGTCAATTTACCTTTAGTCGTGGTTATCATGCGCGGTTTCTTTGAGGATATTTCACCCGAAATCGAACAAAGCGCCATGGTCGATGGCAGCAGCCGGCTCACCTCGATATTCAAGATCACCTTGCCGTTGGCCATGCCGGGCATCATGGCGACCACGTTCTTATGCACGATTTTCAGTTGGAACAACTTCCTGTTCGGTGTGATCCTCAACGGCCGGGTCACGCAGCCGGTAACAGTCGGTATTCTAGCCTTCAAATCCTATGAGGCGATTCTGTGGGGCCAGATGGCCGCAGCTAGCGTCATTACCGCCTTACCCGTACTCATCTTGGCCATAGTCATCCAGAAGTACATCGTTCGCGGGCTGAGCCTGGGAGCGGTGAAGGGTTGATTGAACGGCGCCCACGCATAGGGAGGTAGGACAAATTGGCACAAATATCTTTCTCTAACGTATGGAAGATTTATAACGAAGATAGCAAAGAAAATCAGGTAAATGCGGTCAAGAACCTCAATCTGCAATGCGCAGATGGCGAATTTCTGTCGCTTCTGGGGCCATCGGGCTGCGGCAAAACCTCCAGCCTGCGCATGATCGCCGGCCTGGAAACGGTGACGCGGGGCGAAATCCGCATTGGGGACCGGGTAGTAAACAACCTCCATCCCT
>CAZHBM010000133.1:0-8984 GCA_964529945.1 uncultured Anaerolineales bacterium
CGGCTGGCGCAGGAACGCCAACAGACTCAGTTGGCTGAATGGCAAACAGAGGACGGGCAACGTTGGCAGCAACAGGCCTTGGAATGGGAACGTCACTGGAGCGATTACGACAAGGCTTTGGCAGAAATGGTCGGCCGCATCGGAGATATGGAAAAAAGAATCGTCAGCAACGAAAGGCTGGCCCAGGCGCTAGTTCAACTCTTGGAAGAGGATGCCGAAATGCGGTCGATGTCTGCCCGGGAGTGGCAGGCACGGTTTGAACAAGTCTTGGACGAGGAATAGTCTTTGCGCGTCATCGGTACGGCCGGGCACGTTGACCACGGCAAATCCACCCTGATTGAAGCTCTGACCGGCATCGACCCAGATCGTCTCAAAGAGGAACAAGAACGCGAGATGACCATCGATCTGGGATTTGCCTGGCTCACCCTGCCTTCGGGTGAACAGGTAGGTGTTGTGGATGTGCCTGGTCATCTAGACTTCATCAAAAATATGTTGGCCGGCATCGGTAGCGTCGATGCCGCCCTTTTGGTAGTGGCTGCCAACGAAAGCGTCATGCCGCAAACGCGAGAGCATTTGGCTATTCTGGATTTGTTGGAGGCGCCTGCCGGTGTGGTGGCATTGACCAAGGTTGACCTGGTTGAGACTCCTGAATGGCTCGAATTGGTCAAGTCCGACGTGGCCGAGACTCTGAAGGGTACCGTGCTTGAAGGCGCTCCCATTGTGCCTGTCTCGGCGGTGACCGGCTTGGGCATCGATGAATTGATAACTACGCTGGATGACGTGTTGCGGCGATCGCCTATCCGGCCCGACCGCGGCCGGCCTCGTATGCCCATTGACCGCGTGTTCTCCATTGCTGGATTTGGGACCGTCGTCACGGGGACGCTTCTGGATGGTCGCCTTCAAATTGGCCAGGAAATTGAAATATTGCCGTCAGAGATGACTGCGCGTATTCGTGGCCTGCAAAGCCACAAGCAAAAAATAGAGGTGGCGACGCCGGGCAGTCGCGTGGCCGTGAACCTCACCGGTTTGAGAGTAGAAGATGTTCATCGTGGCCAGGTGCTGACAGTACCGGGTTGGCTGACGCCGACTAAATTGGTGGATGTCCGGCTGACCTATCTGGCGGACACCTCGCGACCTTTGCGCCACAATCAAGAAATTGAGTTTTTTTCCGGTGCGGCTCAGACGTCGGCACGGGTGCGACTGCTGGGGACAAAAGCACTATCCCCCGGCGAAGTGGGCTGGGCCCAAATACGGTTGAGTCAGCCGATGGCGTTGGTCAAGGGTGACCATTTTATTATTCGCCAGCCTTCCCCATCGCTGACCATTGGCGGGGGGGTGATCGTCGACCCCTTGCCTCGACGACGCCACCGGCGATTCCGGCCGGATGTCATCCAGCATCTGGAGATATTGGCCCACGGAACGCCTGAAGAATTGCTCCTTGAGACGCTGGACCGGCAGGGACCGATGTTGCTTCAGACCGTGGTCAGTTCAGCTCCATCGGCCGCGGCGGACACCGTATCCCGGGTGAAGGAGATGGTTGATAGTGGCCAGGCCTTCACATTACCTCCCCACCACGAATTGGTGGGATCGTCAGCTTCGGGCTCCGTGTACATTCTTTCCAACGCCGGCTGGCAAAACCTGGTGCAGCATATCTCTGACGAACTGGACCGTTTTCACACAGAAAACCCGCTTCGGACGGGGATGCCGCGCGAAGAACTCAAGAGCCGTCTCAAACTTGATAGCCGTCTTTTCGGCCACGTGGTGACGCTGGCAGCACAGCAAGGCATATTGATTGAGGATGGCAACACGATACGGCTTGCCCGGCACACCGTCCGCCTGTCCGACGAACAACGGGCGGCTGTGGACCGGGTGTTGCAGCAGTTCCGCCAGGCGCCTTATGCGACACCTTCATTCAAAGAGGTGGTGGCTGTCTTGGGAACAGACCTGACCCAATCGTTGATCGATACCGGCCAGTTGATCCGGCTGAATCCTGAGGTGCTCCTTCTGCCGGCGACGTACGAAGAACTGGTGAGTTGGGTCAAAGAGACCATCCAACAACAAGGCAGCGTCAATGTGGCTGCTCTGCGGGACGCCTATCGCACCAGTCGGAAGTACGCTCTGGCCATCCTTGAACATTTGGATGACCGGCGCATAACCAAACGTGTCGGCGACCAGCACGTGTTGCGCTGATGGGCATTTACCTGGACGTGTCGGCGGCCGTTCACGGGCGTGCAGGTCTGGGGCGGTATGCCGAAAGCCTGGTGCGCGCCCTGGTGGCGATGGGACGCGACGACCTGACAGTGTTCTACAATCACGCCGGGCAAAGCCCGCGCACTTTGCCCGGGCTGGAATTTCTGCCACAGCGTCGAATAGCAGCCGGTTACAAACCGTGGCGGCTGGCGGTTTGGCTGGGGCACAAAACCGGTTTGGGGTTCGACCGGTTGGTGCCTGGGGCACAGCTATTCCACGCTACCGAACATCTGCTGCCGCCACTGCACAACGTGCCATCCGTGTTCACCGTCCACGACCTCATCTTTCATTTATTTCCGCAACACCACAAGCGCCTCAATTTGTGGTATCTCAATACCACGATGCCCATGTTTTGCCGCAAAGCCGATGCCATCATCGCCGTGTCTTGCGCCACCCGGAATGACCTGATCGCTCATTACGGGGTTTCCCCTGAGAAGATTAGCGTCATTTACGAGGCTGCCGCGCCTCACTTTGTGCCTGCGAGCGAGGCGGAAATGGAGCGTGTTCGCCGGCGATACGGTTTGCCGGATCACTACGCGATGGCCCTGGGTACTATCGAGCCACGTAAGAACTTGATCCGTGTCATCGAAGCGCTGGCTAAGCTAAGGGATGCCGGGCACACCATCCCGCTCGTTATGGTGGGTAGCAAGGGGTGGCTCTACGACGATTTTTTCCGCCGCTTGGAAGAACTGAAACTGGGCGATCAGGTGCTGTGGCCGGGATATGTGCCGGACGGTGATTTGCCGGCCGTTCTGAGTGGTGCGGCGGTGTTGGTTGAGGCATCCTTGTACGAGGGGTTCGGCCTGCCGGTTCTGGAGGCAATGGCCTGCGGCACGCCGGTCATTTGCAGTGATAGCGCCAGTCTGCCCGAAGTCGCCGGCCCGGCTGCCCGGTACGTTAACCCATCGGACGTGACCGCCATCGCCGAAGAATTGAAGACCGTCTGGTCCAACCGAGACTTACAGAAGGGTATGCGAACGGCGGGCATATTGCAGGCCGCCAGGTTCTCTTGGGAGCGGACGGCGACAGAAACACTGGCCCTATACACGCGACTCGTGCCGGAGCTTGCTCGTTGAGCTAATGGTCGTCGCGAATCCAGTCCGGCATGGAGCGTGGTTTTGGATGCCGGCCATAGAAAACGTCATCCAGTTTTATGGCCGCCCGACGGGCTGCCGGCGACCGGCCGATACTCCACCGGAGCAGGCGGTGCAGCGGATTGTCTGCGTGAGCATACGGGCAGACGGCCACGCAGCGGCCGCAATCAGTGCCGACCGTGTTCCAATAGCGGAAACAAGCCTCAGAATTTATGCGCCATCGCCAGGCGCCCTCGATGTTTTCACGATCGCCCAGTGAAATGGCTCGCGCCGGACAATTATCGGCACATTTGCGGCACAGGCGGCAGAAATCCGCAATTGAGTCGTCCAGATGCCGGCTGTCGACATTCAGAGGCATGTCGGTCGTGACGGCTGCTAATCGCACTCTCGGCCCGAGGTGGGGAGTCATCAGCAGCCCCAGGCGGCCGATTTCGCCCAGGCCGGCATCACGAGCCACCAGCGGTAAAACGATACGGTAGTTACCGTCGATGTGCGCCCGGGCCGAATAACCGAACGAGCGAATGAAGTAGGCCAATTGAAGGGCGATTCCGGCGGCCTGCACGTAACGCCGTGCCGATTCCATCACGGTCGATGCCTGCGGGCCGGCCGCCATCATCTGCATATCCATTTCAACGCTGAATACGACGGCCTGGGTATGGGTGGGGGTAATGGGTTCCCCATACGTCCCGCTGCCACGTCCAACGTGCGAATAAAAGTGGTAGGCATACAGGCGCGCCACCCCCACTTTGTCGGCGCCATAATAGCCGGCCAATCGTTTGACGAAGGGCGTCATTTTGTCCGGGTCGATGGCTATGCGTTCCGGTGCGGCGGGCCCGTCGACAGCGTCCCATACGGCGTCTGTCAGGCAGAAGCTGGCACGTGCCGCAGCGAAGGGCAGCAAGCGGGCCTTCAGGGCATCCTGAGAAAGCAAACCCGGCAGATTGCGAATTTCGTCGTCGACAGCCTGGTTCTGGGGTCTCATTTTGTAGTAGGTCTCGTATTGCGGACTGCCAGGCGTCAGCCGAGCTCGGGCAAACATCATATCGCGCTCGTCGATTCTCTGCTGCGGAGTATCAGGTCGCCGCAGCAGTGTCTGTCCCGGCCACAAGAACAATACTACGCCAAGCAGTCCGATCGCCGCTACCAAAACCGCCGCGACGAATCTTGGAAGATCGGGCAATAGGCTGGCAAAGATCAGCGGTGCCGACAGGCCACAGGCAATCAACAAAGCTACCCTGGCGGCACGTACCTCTCCTTCAAACAGGGAGCCGACCGCGAATGCGCCAAAGACGAGGGAGACGAATAGGCCGGTGAGAATCAAGCCCACAGTGGTTACCATTGTCATAGACGAGAGATCCTTACAGTCTGTGGATTAGCCTTTTACAACCGCGATGGGGACCAGGCGAGCGACTTTGTGGGCCAGGCCTGCTCCGTGCACCACCGACACGACCCGGTCCACGTCTTTGTAGGCAGCCGGTGCTTCCTCGGCCAACCCAGACATACTGCCGGCGCGTACCTCGATTCCGGAACCCTCCAGCTCTTGACGCAAATCGGTTCCCCAAATGCTCTTTTTTGCTTTCGAACGGCTCATAGTCCTGCCGGCGCCGTGGCAGGTGGAACCAAACGTTTTGCGCATAGCCGTCTCGGTTCCTGTCAATACCCAACTGGCCGTACCCATGGAGCCGGGCACGAGTACCGGTTGGCCGATGTCTCGGTAAACGTCCGGCAATTCCGGGTGTCCGGGACCAAAGGCCCGTGTGGCCCCTTTTCGGTGTACACACAGCGTAATCGTTTGGCCGGAAGATTCGATTGTGTGCTGTTCGATTTTGGCCATATTGTGGGCGATATCGTAAACCTGGAACACGTGGAAATTCTTCACCTTGCCCGCCAGTACCTGTTCGAAACTGTTGCGGACCAACCAGGTGAGTACCTGCCGGTTGGTGAAGGCGTAGTTGGCGGCGGCCCGCATAGCCGCCAGGTAATCCTGACCTTCTGAACTGCTTACAGGCGCACATACTAATTCCCTGTCCGGCAAAGAAAAGCCGAACTGGTGGATTACCTTCTGAAAGCGGTTCACATAGTCGCTGCATACCTGATGCCCCAGCCCACGCGACCCACAATGAATTTGGACAACCAGTTGACCGGGAAATAATCCCATGCGTTGGGCGGCCTTTTCGTCGACAATCTCGGCCACCGCGTCGACTTCAATGAAATGATTGCCGGCACCGAGTGTACCAACTTGGCCCTTTCCGCGTTCTTTGGCTCGCGGACTGACCTTGCCGGCATCCGCCCCTTCCAGGCAGCCGCGTTCCTCAGTCTTTTCCAGGTCGGCTTCGGTGGCATATCCTCTACCAACCGCCCATTTGGATCCTTGCTCCAATATCCGGTTGAGGTCGCCAGGGTTGAGATGGATGGTGCCACCTTGGCCCACGCCGCTGGGGCAATTGGCGTAAAGAGCTGAGGCCAAATCCTCCAGATAGGGCGCCGCTTCTTCGTGATGCAGGTGGCTGGCCAGAAGACGAACTCCACAATTGATATCGTATCCCACACCACCGGGTGAGATAACACCGTCGGGGTAATGCGTGGCTACCACCCCGCCAATTGGGAACCCGTAACCCTGGTGGATATCCGGCATGGCCAGCGCCCATTGAAACACTCCCGGCAGGGTGGCTGTGTTGACCAATTGCTCCAGGCTGGTATCGTTCAACGACATATCCAGCAGTTCGCCGTCAGCATAAAAGCGAGCCGGAACCCGCATATCCTGACGATAGGCTCGTGGAATCTCGAACAGGTAATCTTCGATCTGGTGAAAATCACTGCGTCGCATAATCAAGCCTCCTTCCAACCGTACAGATGCAGCTTCTTGAACACGCCTATACGTCGAATACCACCGTCGTCTCGAATCCTTCGCCCGTTAGCTCTATTTTCAGGTTGTGATAGGTGACTGCTTTTATGTGCTTTGACAATTCGGGTACCCGGCTACCCCAAACTTTGGCCACCAGTCGAACGGGTGTCACTTCCGTGAACTTCACCTTTGGAAAAACCAGCCGTTCCATTTCGGCCATAAAGGCCAATTCGCTGAGCCATTCCACCAACAGCGATTCAGAATCATATGTCTCCAACTCAATGGTTCTTTCTGTTTCTGTCGGGACGCGATCGAGGTCGGAGACAAACAGGCTCTCCATACCACGGGCGGCATTTTCCAATAACTGAGGCCAGTCACGGCCGCGGATGTGAAGCGCCCAGTCGGCTGTGTGCTCGACATCCTCAAAATCAAAACGATAATCCATAGTACAAAAATTATAACACATCCTACCGTTTGATTCACTTCGCGCAGCTCCAGGGAGGTGTCCTACATCTTTTGCGGGAGAAATTGGACCGAGGCAAGGCTTGGTTGTGCAGCAGGTTTGTGAGAGAATGCTCACGTCGTGTCACAAAGAGCGCATCGTATCAGGTAATATTATTTGTTTTTTGTGGGTGCAAGACTCGCACCCACAAAAAACAATAAATGAGATACAACCGGGTACCGACTTACAGCGCCATCTACTAAAATAATGGCGTGCACACCTGCTGACCTGTTGCCAGGCCTGCGGAGCGTAAAACTGTTGGTCAAACGTGGGGGTAAACATCGGCTTTTTTGTGCCCAATGTGAATTGCAGCCTGCCCATTAGCGTGGTAAAATTTAAATTGGAGATGCGCTTAGCCTCCCTGGATCACAAGTGCTCCGGGTAGGCTCTTCCTGTATGGTTCAGATGTCTCCCCATATTCTGAAGTAAAGGAATGGAAAAAAATGAAAGCAAAGCCTCGCATTGCTACCTTTGTGCTGGTGGCTACCGCCTTGCTGTTGGGAACAGCGGTACCGGCTTTTGCCGGTCCGGGATTGGGAAACAGCCCGGTGGTGACTCATCCTTTGAGTAGCGGACTGAATGTTGGTGTGCTTGAGCCGGGAGAGTCGGTCTGGTACGCGATTGACCAGGTTGAGTTTGGGCCGTCCAATCGCGGTCTCGTCCTCAACCTGATCTACAAGCCCGGTGACGGTGATGTATCACCATACGTCAATTTTCAGGTTTTTGCCCAGAGTGAAGTGGATCGATGGTTACAGGGCTATGCCGATTCCTATACCGGCCTGGGTACGTACATAACCACCGACTTCGACCAGGAGACGGCAGAACGTCTTTGGTCGGGGGCACTGCCGTTGGAAGGATCGTACTATGTGCGCCTGTTCAACAATTCCAACGCAACAGTTGAATATCACCTGATGGCGCTTGGACAGGAAGGTGCCGTTCAGCCGACGCGGACCGAGCCGATGGAAGAACCGGCTGTTAACCGTATCGAGACGGCTGCCGTCAGTGATGCGCCGCTCAAAGCCGAAGTTGCACCTGCTGACGTGAGCTCTTACCAACAGGGGTCGCTGGCCCCGGTATCGGCCAACGCAGTCCCGGCCATCACGACGGTCGCCAACACGTCGCCGGCCAGCATGCAATGGCAGTTGGTGGCATCGGCTATTCAAAATATGAGCGCAACTGATGCAGCGGCCTGGCTGCAGATGGCCAGCCAGTTGGGATGGTTGCCGGGTGTGAGTGGGTCCAATACGGCACCGGCCAGTTACGTAACGCCACGTCTTCCTGAACCGGCGTATGCTACGAACCAGCCGGCCACGACGAGTGCTGGCGTGGCTACCAGCATACAGCCGGCGCCGCAACCTGTCCCAGCGGCCGCGCCCCCGACTCTGCTGGATCTGTATCCGAACGTTTATCCGGTAGTGCCGTTGGTTTTGAAAGATGGTGCCAACGTTGGCAACTTGGCACCCGGAGGGGAGCATTGGTACAGCTTCATGCGTGAGGATTTGGACGGCAAACTGTTCGCTCACATGGCGATGACTTTGTTCGTCACACCCACTGACGGTAACACCTCGCACGACGTCAATTTCCAGATCTTCACGGGTAACCAATTGCAGATTTGGGAGCGTGGGGATGCCAATAGCATGATTTCTATGGGTGAGGGTGAGTGGGTCTCGCGCGACAAAGATCCGGTTACCGGTGAACGTCTGTGGGCCGGCACTGTCGTCGATGGTGACACCTACTACGTGCGTATTTTTAACCACACGCAACAGCTCATCGATTATTACCTGATTACCAACGACATCATCAATACCGAATTAGGTGACAAGGTCTATGCGGCCAATCCCGGTTATTGGAATCCCCTGGTTCGACCGCCACTGCCTATCCGCTAGTCTCTACAATCAATAATAAGAATTGTCGTCACTCGCCCACGGGTGGGCGGACGATTGCAAAAAGAACGGGCGCTCACCAGGGCGCCCGTTCTTTTTGCAGATTCTGGTTGGCAGGCTGGTGATCGTCAAAACACCTTGCGGGCACACAGTTGGCACGATTGGCTACTATTGACTACTATTGACATAAACCCGGAAGTTATGGTATACTACTGATATATATTCCAGTTCTTTGCCATTTTGTCAGGAGATAGCCGATGAGTGCGTTGACCGACCGCTTGAAGAACGCGCCAAAACCTCTGAGAGTGATTTTGCTCTTTCTCCTGGTTGTCCTGTTGGGCCTGTTGATTGTGCTGGCGCTGATGCAATATCTCAACCTGAATCCGTCGCCGGCGCCCACCGTCACGGCG
>CAZHBM010000134.1:0-8962 GCA_964529945.1 uncultured Anaerolineales bacterium
CTCTTGCGCAGGTTTTTCAAGGAAGGCGTGTAGGCGGTCGCCGCCTTCCTGGTGATCCGGTATTCGCAGAAGCTTGCGCCGGCCGAACAGGCCAAACCAGAATCCCCACACAGCGCCGGCTGTCAATTGACGCAACGCGCTGCGGAAGACTTCGCGGGAAATGGCCCCATCTCGATACTGGTAGTAGGTGGCTCTGAAATAGAATAGCACGTGCCGGCAACAGCGAAAAAAGACAGCTGCCGGTCCCATCTCCGGCCGGGCGTTTTTGAAAGAAAAGTACAATATGCCACGCATGCTGGCATACCAGTTGATGATCGGTGTAAACGCAACCCGGTTGCGGCTGCTCAATGGGGCATGGTAGACCACCGCCTCATCGGACTGGAATATGTGGTAGCCCTTCTTAGCCAGGCGAATGGCCAAATCGGGTTCTTCGAACAGGTAGGCGAACCGTTCGTCGAAACCACCGGCATCTATCAATGCCTCACGCCGATAAGCCATATTCGTGCCCATAAGACGTGGGTACCAAAAGCGCCCCGGCGTTTCGGCGATAATCTCTTCGTCAGGCGCAGTGCGAACGTCTCGATCTTCGCCCAATAGTGAGAATTTGCCAAACAAAAACTGTGTCTGGCTGTGGCCCGGCGTGACCAGCAAGACCTTACCACCCGCGCCGGCGATGCCGGCATCCTCAAAATAGGTCGCCAGTTGCTCCAGCCAGGTCAGGCAGGGAACCGCATCGTCGTCGATAAAGGCGATGATGTCGCCTCTGGCGGCGCGTATGCCCATATTCCGTGACATGGACAGGTTGAACACCGGGCAGTGGATCAGGGTGATTGCGTCGCCGAACTCCTGAACGACCTGCTGAGAGGAATCGGAGGAAGGGCCAAGAACCACGATCACTTCGAAATTGGGGAAGGTCTGCCGTTTCAATGCGTGCAGGAGCGTGCGCAGGGACTCGGCCCGGTCGGCGGTGTTGATGATTACGGAGAAGGTCGTCATCCGGGCTTTTCCCGAAAGCGTAACAGCCGGAGTCCTCCCCAGGCCGGCATTTCTACACCTTCCGGCAAATCCTCTGGGTGTCCCGTTGCCAGCACCGACAACACGCCGCAGTCCTGAAGTTGCTGCGGGTAATTGCTGAGTGCTTCGCTGATTGCGCTGGCGACTTCAGAGAAATGACAGTCGTGGAACAAAAGGTAGGCGCCATCGGCCAGCAATGGCAAAACGGCCTCGATATCCGCCAGAACCGCCTGGCGCTGGTGGTCACCGTCGATGAAGGCAAAGTCGAATGACGACCCTTCAGCCCGTGCAACGTCTGCCAACACGTGAGGAGATGGGCCGGTGTACATGACTGCCCGGTGGGCGATCGCTTGCCATAGATCGTCGGCCATTCGCGGCTCAGGGTCGACGCATACCAGCCGGCCGCCGCCGGCGTCGTCCAGAGCAGCACAGATAATTGCCGAAGAACCACCCCGAAAGCTACCGATTTCCAGGCACAACTGCGGTCGTAGACCCAAAATCAGGCTGTAGAGAAGCAATCGTTCAGGGACCAGCATAGCCGCTGGCGCTGGCCAAATCGTCTCCAGCTTTGCCGGTGACGGAGGCGCTTCAGTCGCCGGATGGTCGCAATACCCCCCGTCCACAGTTACCGTCCTTACGAGATTCTCAAAAAAATCACGGTATATCTGATTCTGTGTTCCCTTGTAGGCGCCGAATTGGTCATAGAGGTCTTCGATGAGTTTCAGTTGTGCCTCATTGATATCGTGTTGCCGGGCGATCATCGGGCGATTGAGTCTGTGGAGCACTCTCTTAAAGAAGGTCAGCCGTCCTAAAAACTGGGGAGCCCTGGCGCGGTCCATCAGCTTACGAACCTGTGCAAACCGCCTGGCTGTCGGCGACATAGGCGGCGCCGGCTTGTCCAGTTCAGCGTGAACGCTGGCTAACACGTCTGCTACTGTTAATGGCGGCAAAGGATTCTTAGACATCGTGTCACCTGAGGAGGAGTCTCGCGCACCTGCGTCTTTCGATCTGTAAACGGAAAGCGATCAGCCGTCAACGACGCTGGCGGAATCGTCCTCGAAAAATAGCGCCCTGGAGCAGAAACCTTCGAGACCTGCAGAAGGACGGGCCTTGCCAGAACGGAGACGTCGATCGCTGTTTAAGCAGCGGATTGGACAGCCTTTGGAATTTCTTTGATTGTGCCTATAATACAATAAAGTGTAGCGATGTCAAAGCATCCCCAAAATGGACTATGGAACATGGCTGCCTGGCGGTTAAGGTATTCTGATGCCGGGTTCAGGCCTGCCGACCGTGGAACACCTTTCTTACTTTTCACGTTTCTGCCCTGAACAAACCCGTCGCGTCTGATGGAGCACTCGGATGTTCCCGACTCTCGATCATGCAGCGGCGTAGGGCATTAGAAGCCAGCAGACGACGCAATGACTTTTTCTGCTTTACCATCAACCGACAGTCTCAAAAAAGCGGCTTTTCAGCGGACTTTGGTGATTTTGTTGATGTTGGCCTTTGTCCATGGCCTGTTGTATATGGCGGTGATACCGCCATGGCAGGTGCCTGATGAGCCATTTCACTTTTTGTCCGTCCAACTGGTTGGATTGCCTTTCGCTGCCGATGCAGAAACGCAACTGGCGACCTTGACAGCCGAAACGCGACAGTCCACCGTGGATTTCCATCTCTGGAATCCGGCGGTAAGGGATAACCCTCCCAGGGGATTTGATTTTGCCCCAACTTCCCGGCCACGTTCTTTCGTCTACTATCTGCTGTATCTGGGCCTACTGCCCGTTTCGGGTCAGGAACTGCTGGTCCAACTGTATTGGCTGCGGTTAATGTCGGTATTGATGAACGTAGCTGTCGTGGCGCTTGCCTACTTCGCCGGGCGCTTGCTGTTTGAACGGGATTCCTTTGGTGTCTGGCTTCTACCGGCTGCCATCACGTTCCTGCCACCGCACACGGCGTTAATGGCAGGTGTCAACGATGGTAATTTAGCCGAATTGATGGCCTGCTTAGCCATCGTTTTTTGGTTGTCGGGTATCATTCGAGGTTGGACTTGGACCAAGATAGCCGGATTAATTGTCTTGTCCGGGCTGGCAGTGGCCGCCAAATCGACCGGCGCCTTCTTGCTGGCTGCTATTCCGCTGTGGGCGGTGATTCGCTACCGGCGGCACCTCTTTCAGAACCTGCGTTGGCTGTATGCCCTCATTGCTCTGGGCGTCTTGTCGGCGGCCGTGCTATTGTCGGGGATGCTGCGCAGTCATTTGATGTCCACGTGGTTGAGCATCCAGTCCGTTATGGCGGGAAAGCCACTGCCCGGCAGCGACGTGCTGTCACTTTCCGGGCTGTTTGATACGTTTCGTACCTTCTGGATGGTCTTAGGATGGAATTCGCTGGTAATTAGCAATTGGTGGGCGATTGTATGGTTGATGTTGATTCTTGTTGCCCTGGCAGGGCTCGTACTCACCTTGATCAAGCCCGGCGCTGAGGCGCTCAAGGCTGAAGCCGTGTACGTGCTCATTGCCTGCACCTTCTTCAGCATCTTATCGGCGCCGGTCTATATTCTGATCACCGGTTATTTCAGATCCCAGGGCCGTTATCTATATCCGGCTATCATTCCCATTATGGCTGTGCTGGTTATCGGCTGGCGACGCTGGATACCGTCCGGCTGGCGCCTTGAAGGCCTGGCGGCCTTCACCGGCTTTCTTTTTCTATTTGACGCTGTGGTTTTGCTGGACTACGCGTTGCCGGTCTTCTATCATTTTTGGCAATAGGTGAGTTTGGTGGAGAATCCTGAGCGATCTATAGCCCGGCGCACTGTCTGGCATCGACTTTTCTGGATACTATTGCCGGTGGTGATCGTCGCTGCGTTGTTCCTGGTCGGCCAACAATCGGTGGCCTCGTTGAGTTGTGATGGGCAGATCGTCAACTCGATCCTGCCCACGCAGGGGCTGGCCTTGACGGAGGGTGTCCGCTTCGGGCAAACGTTTTTGTCGCCATGGCCAAACCTACAACGCATTGACGTTCTCCTATACGGCTATTTTCGCCACAATACACAGCCGGTCACGTTCCGGCTGCGAGAAGTAGGCGGTGACCGCGACTTATTCAGCCAAACATTCAGCGCCGGCCGGGTGTGGGGTTGGCGCTGGCTCTCATTCGAATTCGCTCCACTCGCGGAGTCGGCCGGCAAAGAATATTACATGTTCATCGAGTCGCCTGGCGCCGTGGCCGGCGACGCGCTGAGCGTGGGAGGAGCCAACGATGTTTTTTATTCGTTGGGGAGCGCCTTCGTCAACGATACGCCGGCAGTGGGAGACGGCGCATTCAAGGTTTGTTTTGCTAGACTCTCGTCTTCGCAAACAACACAATCACTGGGCTTGAGGCTTGTTTTGGGAAAGCCTTCTCTTCTGGGGCTGCCGGGCACGTACATCGTTTTGGCCTTGATCTGCTTGCTGCTTTTTGCGGGATTGCTGATCTGTTTTTATCAACTGAGGTTGCATGACGATGTCCCGCAGGAATGAAGGGGTGCCCCAAATTACGGTAGTCGTGCCTTGTCGCAACGAGGCCGGCTTTATTGGCTCACTACTGGAAGCCCTTCGCCGGCAGGACGTGTCGGATTTTGAGGTTATCGTGGCTGAAGGGGGATCGGAAGACGGCAGCCCGGCGATCATCGATCGTTACGCGCAGACTCATCCCGAACTGCAATTGACTGTGCTTCATAACCCGAAGCGCACCATTCCTGCGGGCCTCAACCTGGCCATTCAAGAGGCGCAGGCCGGCATCGTTGCTCGCCTGGATGCCCACTGCCGTCCGGATCCGGGCTATCTGCGCCGTTGCCTACAGGCTCTGGCGCACACCGGCGCCGCTGTCGTCGGCGGTCGTTGGGAGATCATCCCCGGTGCTCGTGGTCCTATTGCCAAGGTAATTGCCACAGCCGTCAGCTCTCCATTGGGCGCTGGAGACGCGCGCTATCGCCTGCAGAATGATCTGCACGCCGGTCCGGTCGACACCGTGCCGTTCGGTTGTTTTCGTCGGGAAACCTGGGCAGCTATGGGCGGCTTCAACGAATCTCTTTTGACCAACGAAGACTACGAGTTTTATTACCGCGTGCGGCGACAGGGTGGCATCATCTATTTGGATCCAACGATCAGCAGTCAATACTACGCCCGTCCCACCTATCGCGCTCTGGCAGCCCAATACTGGCGTTATGGCTGGTGGAAGGCTCAGATGTTGAAACGCTACCCACGTTCGGTGCGGTGGCGTCAGGCCCTGCCCCTGACCTGGGCGGCAGCTGCCACCGGCAGCATCGTCGTGGGCGGTTTGTGGCCTGCATCGCGGCCATTGGTCTTGATTGGCTGGGGTGCATACCTGGGCAGCCTGTTGGGGGGCGCCGTCTATGAGCTCGCCCGGCGAGACGACCGATTAATCCTGTTTCCGGCACTGGCTGCCGCATATGGGCTGATACATTTCAGCTGGGGACTGGGTGGCGTGACCGGCTTGCTTTTCGGACCCAACCCAACCTCCCCTTCCCAAAATGACTATTGACGGCGATGTGCGAATAAGGTACACTTTTGCGGCAGTTGCAGCAAAGTCGAGCTTGAGGAGACTATGCACTTATTCAACCCTGCGGTATTGATCCGGCGCCTGTGGCAATACCGCGAACTTACCTGGCAGCTCACGCTTCGAGAAATCTTGACTCGCTATCGAGGCTCGTATCTTGGCGTATTGTGGGCCTTGTTGACGCCACTGGCGATGCTCATGGTCTATACCTTCATATTTTCGGTGCTATTCAAGGCCAAATGGGGCGCGGAGGCCGGTCAGAGTACGGTCGATTTTGCGCTGACGGCATTTACGGGAATGACGGCCTACGGCCTTTTCGGCGAAACCCTTAATCGGGCGCCTGGTCTCGTCTTGGGCAACCCCAGTTACGTAAAGCGGGTCGTGTTTCCGCTGGAAGTGCTGCCTATCAGCGTTTTGGGCAGCAACTTCGTGCATTCTTGTGTGGGTTTGGCGATTGTGCTTATCGGTATGTTGCTGACTGTAGGCCATCTTTACTGGACGCTGCTGTTATTGCCGTTGGTATACGTACCTCTGGCTGCCCTGACACTGGGTATCGCCTGGGTGTTATCCTCTCTGGGGGTTTACATCCGCGACATGGGTAATTTGGTGCTCATTGCCACCCAAATCTTGTTCTTTATGACACCCATCCTGTATCCGATGTCAATTGTACCGGAAGCCATTCAGCCGGTTTATCGCTACAATCCGCTAACGGTGATCGTGGACAGCTTCCGGCGTGTAATCCTCTGGGGACAAATGCCTGAATGGTTCAGCTTCGGCCTGGTGACCTTGTTGTCATTGTTGGTTCTGCTGGTGGGGTATGCTTGGTTTATGAAAACAAAGCAGGGTTTTGCTGATGTCCTGTGAGTCTGTGGCAGTACGGCCACCGGCCGGCGGCAGCCCGTCGCTGCCTATGGATGGACTGGCTGTTCGGGCGCGAAGTGTGGGCAAGCGGTACATGCTCTATGACCGGCCGCAGGACCGGCTTAAACAGAGCCTGTTGTGGCGTTTTGGGAAGAGCTATGCGCGTGAGTTTTGGGCGCTTCAAGATATATCCTTCGAAGTTGAAAGAGGCGAGACGGTCGGTGTCATCGGGCGTAACGGCAGCGGCAAGAGTACACTACTGCAGATAGTCGCCGGCATCCTCAACCCGACGTCTGGCGAAGTACAGGTGGAGGGACGGGCCAACGCCTTGCTCGAATTGGGCGCGGGTTTCAACCCCGAGTTTACGGGCCGCGAGAATGTTTTTATGAACGGTGCCATCTTAGGGCTAACCCACGCCGACATTGAGTCGCGGATGGACGGCATCGCTTCTTTCGCCGGTATCGGCCAGTTCCTGGACCAGCCGGTTAAACTCTACTCGAGCGGCATGTACGTGCGGTTGGGTTTTGCCGTGGCAACCAGTTTCGACCCTGACGTCTTGATCGTCGATGAAGCCCTGGCCGTGGGAGATATTCGTTTTCAACACAAATGTATGGCGCGTATCGAGACTATGGTCAACACCGGGATGGCGGTATTACTTGTGTCACACGACCCGGCTACGGTGAAACGCTTCTGCCGCCGCGCGCTTTGGTTGGACCAGGGGCAGGCCATGTATTTTGGTGAAGCCGGGGTTGCGGTTGAGAGATATCTGGCTTTTCTTCGAATGGAAGATATAACCGCGCAAGTGCAATTGAGCGAAAAAACTCCCGATCTCCAATCTGTTCAGGCGACGGCCACTACACACAGACCGTTTCCTGAGAGTCTTTTGCCGGATGTTCAACTACCGGTTATTGAAACGTTGGGTGCGGCGCAAAAAAATGTGTGGCGGCGGGGTCAATGGCTCGAACGTGCGGTGTTGGAAGAATCACCGGCTCTCATGACGGCCGATCAGGGAGCCGCTGCTGGGTTCCGTTTCTACGGCGACCGGCTTGATTTGCAGTTCTTGCATCATCCTCATAGTGGCTCGGTACGGGTAGTCGTAGACGGCCATTCAAGTCTCATCGAGCTATTTCGCCTCGAAGGTATGGAAATTGAGACAGTGCATTTCTTCTTACGGGATGATGAGCATACCGTCTATCTGCTGGCGGGACCGCCGAAACGTCAAGGGGTGAACGAGATATGGTGGCTGGGCGGGCGGCTCGGCCGCTCCGACGAGGAGATGGATTTCAAGAAAGATTCCTGCCTGGGAGACATGAACGATCAAGTCGAGCGCTACGGCAGCCGTAAGGGACGACTTACGGCTGTTGAATTGCTCGATTACGAGACTCAAGAGGCTCTGACCGAGGTCACCTATGGACAGCGGGTTAGACTGCGGCTGCACGCCGAACGCCTTGAGCCGGCCGGGCCGCAGCTCGGCCTGTCTTTCATCGTTCGCGACCGTAATCGGATTGATCTTTTTGGAACGTCATCGATTGATGAGGGTATCGTTCTCGATCCATCTGGACGTCGTTTTGTGGTTGATTTTGTTTTCGAGATGCATTTGGGACCCGGTTCTTATTCGATTTTGGCCGCCTTTGTCGAAGGGGGCGAGAATATGACGCCTGGCACGCCCATGGACCAGATAGACGTTGCTCTCGTTTTCAACGTTCATTTTGACCCTTACCGGCCGGTGTGGTATCTCTTTCACGAGCCATTGCTGGTCATCCAGGGTTGGGCGTCCTAGCACGGTACGCCTGATCTTCTCGCCAGTGAGGGTATTGATTGTTAACAGCGATCACGTTTCCTTGTATCCTTTATTGATTCCTGCCACGTGACCGAGGTGATATTTGATATGTTTTCTGACGAAAGATCTCAATCCGTCGAAGGAGCATCTCCTTTTTTTGATGCCGATTTGCCTCCCGGAGAACTGGAGCGCATCCTGGACCGGATCAGGCACAACTTGGCCTTCGAACCTATCTCAGGGGACGCAATGGATGAAACACAGCAGCCTCCTACGCCGGTGCTGCCCTTCCCCCCGTTGCCAGGCCTTCCTGAAATTGGGCTCCGGCTGGAGTATATGCGTTTCCTGCGCGACTCCTTCCGTGCCCCTCCACCGGCCCGACCGGTCGGCATTGTTGCTTTCCTGCTCAATTTGCCCTTCCGACTTTTTGGTCGCAAACAGATGCGCCTTAATAATGAGGTGGTGCAGTTGTTGAGTGATGAGCTCCGGGCACTACAGGCCATTGAGACCCTGTTGCAGGACATTGCCATCAACCAGAACGAGTATGCCGAATCGATTGCAGGGTTGCAGAAAGAGCTACATCGCCTGGGGCAAGAAATGGTGAACGCCTCCGGTGAACGAGAGAATCACACGAAATGAAGACCGGTTTTTGGGATTGCCAAATGTCTTTGTTCTGCCTCGCATTGCCTGATGTTTATGTCCCGCTGTGCTTCAAACCCGACCAGAATCTGGAAAGCTGTTGCTTTCGGCCTCCGTGGGGTT
>CAZHBM010000135.1:0-8893 GCA_964529945.1 uncultured Anaerolineales bacterium
GCTTCGAGCGCCGGACTAAGCAGGTAGGCCAGGGGGAAAACCAGGTGTAGCCAATGGGAAGCTGACGGCAACTCGTCACGCGCCAACCAATACAGTGGAATCGCGCCCAGCGCCACCACGAGCGCCTGCAATATCAATAAGGCCCGCGGCCCGCCCACACCAATCCAGTACAAAGGCACGAAAAGCAACAGGATAGGCTCCACGTGCAAGGCCAGCCGGTTGCCAACAGGAGCCATATTCGAGAAGGCCAGGAAACGCCCATGGGCAGTATTCCACAACGCCTGGTTTACGTTGCCCAGGTCCATCCCATTGGTGGCCAGTGCAGCGTGGCGCCGCAGGGCCAAAAAAGAAAAAGTGACGGCAAAAACGAGCGCCAACAGGCAGACCGTCCAAAAGACGGCTCTCGCACTTCTGCTCATCGCCTTTCCTTTCGCCATACAGCCCTCATCGACCTTTCGGGAGTCGCGCAAATGATTCCCCTTTTCACGGCAGGTTGACCTCCCCGAGAATCGCGCCGCCGCCCGCGCCGCGCTCACCCGTCGCCGGCTCCAGCACGGCCCAATTCTGCGGATCGTACATACCGACTTCAAGCCGGTACGTTCCGGCAGTAGTCTCCTCGGGGCGGATCAGCTCCTGCACGTCAGCCACCAGTTGCCCCGCGCGCCACCTGGACGTTGGATAAAACCCCATCGCCGGCGGGGAGTCGGCCCGGGCCACAATCTGGTCACTGCCGTCAACTGCCCGCACGTAGACGTAGGTATCGGGCAACTCCGAGCTGTGCGCCCGCCAATAAAGGGTCACCCAGACGCCCGGCCGGCCGTCGTCGATCACGTGAACTTCGTAGCCCTCCAGGGTCACACCGGTCCCCATAGCGATATCAACGCGGCTGGCCGTCTCAGGCAACGGACGATCGCCAGCCACCGAGGGATAGATCCAGACGTAGTCGATGCCATTCAGCCGGACGATGGACAACGGCTGCCGTCGCTGGAAGTACATGATCAGGTTGGGGTCGGGTATGTCGCGTTGCACCTGGTTGATGTACAGAACGGAATAGTCCGCAACCAGGGCGTCCTGGCTGGAGAACGGCACCGTCTGGCCAACAAAATAGGGCGAAAAGACCCAATCGTACCAGGCAGTCACAGTTGCCGCCTCAGCCTCGGGCTGGTGATTCAAAAAAGTCGCTGCGTCGCCCAGACCTTCACCCCAGCCAACCAACAATGTACGCGGCGCCCAGCGCCACCCCAACACGGCCGGGTTATAGTAGCTGAAATAGTAGGGGGCGTAGGGAAGCGCCAGGGCCAACAGCAAGCCCACAAATCCCACCGGAAGTGCAGCAATGGCCAGCTTGCTCTTCGAAAACCGCTGACGCAGCCAAGCCCCGATTCGCAGCCAGCCGACAGCCGCTATAGGCGCCAATGCCACCAGGCCGGGCAACAGGTAACGGACGCTCTTTTTGCTGGCGCCCGTCATCACCAACAGGTAAGCCACGGCGTAGGTTATCAGCAGCCAATTCAGGTCACGGGTTGCATCTGCGCGGGAGTCGCGCTGCCGGCGCGGCACTACGGCCGCTACTACGCCCAAGAGCATCAAAGGCGATATCTTCAGAAGCAGGGCAACCGGGTAGAAAGCCAACCCTGGGTCCTGGACGAAATGCCCCATCCAATACATACCCAGGTTACCCTCGCCGGCATCTTTGTCGATCCACAATTTGCCGAAGGTCAGGTTCATAGCCGCCCCCGGCTCGTGCCACATCGCCGGCCAGAGGGCCACGGTGACCAGCGCGGTCAGTACAGCCAGCAGGCACCCGCCGGCAACCACTCTCAGCACTCGCCGGCCAAGCGGCTCAGGGCGCCGCAACCACCAATCGAGCGCCGCCAGGCCAATCACCATCGGCAACAGCAACAAGGCGGTCGTTTTGGTCAAAAAGGCCAGGCCACACAACACCCCCGACAACAGCAACCAGATGGCACGCCGTCGACGCAGCCACACCAACCAGGCCAAAACAGTCGACAGCATCAGCAGGGCCAGGGGAGCGGCAATGTGCAGCAGGCGCGAATAGCCCAACAAGAACGGGTCGAGCGCCAACAACAACGTCGCCACCAGGGCCAGCGCCCGGCCCTGCGGCCACAGCCGGCCCAGCAGCACATAAACCACCAATAACAAGACTGCCACCAACAGGACGGTCGCCACCCGACCGGCGACGTAGTAAGGCAGAGGAATTGCGTCGGCCGCATCCAGAAATTGGGACAGCGTCAGGCCGGGGGCCGGCAGAGGTCCCAGACCCAATTGCGACAGGCCATACAGCACCGCTAACCCCAGCGCCCCGACCCAGGCCACGGTGACGCCGGGATAGCCAATACCCAAGGTCAAAGAGAAATCGCCGCTCACCAAACCCAAGAGGAAGGCCCTCGAATGGTCAAGAAAGATGATTTCGTCGGGCGTGATAAACCGGCCCGGTTGCCACAACCTGATGGCCAGGAGCACCAGGACTAGCAGACCGGCAACGGCCCACTTGCCACCCGGGAAGCGCCAGGCAGCACCTTCCCCCGCAGAAAAGGCGCTATTTGTTTGGAGCGCCACGGGGCGCCCGGGCGAGGATTGGGCGGAAGTCTTCAATTTACCTCCAGGCTGCCCAACAAGGCGGCGTTCTCACCGCTGGCGTCACCGACAATCGGCAACCTTTCCAGGGTATCCAGCCGGTAGACGCCAACCCACAAATCATAGACGCCACCGGGAACATCTTCAGGTATCACCAGGAGACTCTGTTCGCGCACGGTTTCACCCACAGGCCACAAGGTCGGCGGATAGATGGGCGCCAGCGGCAAATGATCGGCCTGAGCCACGGTGTCCCCGGCAGCGTTACGCAAGTGCACGAAAACCGAATAGTCATACCCCAGCGGCGCCAGTGCCTGCCAGTAGAGCACGATTTCCATATGTCGCCGGTCCGTCTCGCGAACGTCGTACCCCTGCAACAGCAGTTTGTCGTCGAAATTCACCTGGGCAGAGTATCTGGGCTCGGCCGGAATCAACCTGGAGCCCGGTCGCGACTGCAAGACGATAATGCCGTTATCTTCGCGCACGAAATCCGTCATGGCCAGAATTCGCTGCATCGTCAACGGAGAATAGTATTCCAGGATCAGGCCCCAACGCTCCAACACCAACCATACGCGGCGCGGGCCGCTCAGCACAGCCTGCAACTGTTCATCGGTTTCCAACCATGGTGAGCCCATCCAGCGATCGACGAGCTGGCCACCTTTCTCCAAAATGCGATAGGCATAACCTTCAGTGCCACGCACCGCGTAATAGTCGTTGCGGCCAAGGTAGATGGCCGCAGCCGCCGGCGTCCCGGTCAGGACGGCGTCGCCCGGTTGCCAGTGCTCCTTGACGTAGTTGAAGGCAGTGTCGTAGTCCGAGCCTGGCTGGGCGAGCATGTCGTTACTGGCCGACCACGGGCCGGCCAGCACGGCGACGGCAGCCAACACGGTCAGCGCGACCCACAAGACCGATTGTTCTTCGCCTTCTTTCGCCTCAGCGCGGGGGCGGCCGGAAACGCGCCAGTCGCGCACCTTGTGGTGGACCAACCCTATCAATCGCATTACCCCATCTGCCGCCAACAGGCACAAGAGTGGCAGTAGCATGAACAGGTATTTGTCATCCCGCCGGTCGGGCGAGACCAGAAAAACCATCTCTGCTGTCGTGAAGAACAGCAACCAGGCGAAGAAAAGAGCCGTCCTATCCCGCACCGCCAACCGCGCGTGTACCCACCGCCAGGCAGCGGCGACTACGGCCACCGCGGCCAGGCAGGTCAAAACAAGCGTCTCCCGGGCCAAAAAGAAAGGTGCCACAGCCCGCCAACTCTCAGCAATGTTGGCTGGCAGTGCTCCGTAGATAGCCAGCACCTGTCCCACGCCGGCGACGATGCCGCCGGCGCTGGCCGACAACGGCTCGATGCCCTTAGGCTGCCCCATTCGTTTGAGGAGAAAAGCCACCGCCAGGACGGCGATCCATCCCAGCGCTTCCAGCCAAATCTCCCGTCGGGCGAACCAGCGGCGCTCGCTGGCGCTCTTCGCCGTCCTCGCCGGCGGGACGGTCCACCGGCTGTGCGACAGCCAGGCCATGCCCAACAACCCCAGTACCAACGGTGGGGCCAGTGCCACCGATACAAATTGAGTCGTAGCAGCGGCCAGGTAGCACCCCAACGCCAGCCAGCGCCAACCCGGCCGGTCTTTCTCCGTCCCTTTCAGGGCAAAGAACACGACCAACAACACCCAAAACTGGAGCATCGCGTACATGCGTGCCCGTCCGGCCCACAAAACGGCCGCCGGCGCGACAGCCAAAATGGCTGCGCCGAAAAGGCCGGCCAGGGGAGAGATCCGTCGCCGGCCGATGTACCAGGTGGCAATCACCGTCAGCAGGCCAAAGAACAGGCTGGTAAGCCGGATCACCTGCCGGGAAAAACCAAACAGCCAACTGGCAGCGGCCGCTACGTAGGAAAACAGCAACCCATGTTCGTAGAACAGGCCGGAAGGCAAAATGGGGGCGCCCTTTTGCAGTGTCATCTGCACTGCCAACATGGTCACAAATTCGTCGGGATAAGGCTGCACGGCAATGATGTAGCGCCAGCGCAGCCAGGCAGCCACAACCAGGATAGCGGCGCCCACCGCCGGCATAACCAAATGCAGCCGGTGTCGTGTCTTTTCCTGTGACTCGGACAAAGATCGATCCATAAGAACGAGGGGGCGCAAGCCTCGTGGTAAACCCACGCGACTCCTCGCCCCCCTCTCCTCCTGAACAGTGGCGGCTGGAGAGTCACAGTGTCCTCCCCAACCGATTCCCTCCGACAAAACTGTGCTTATTGTAATCTATGCCGGAAATATCGCAAACTATACGCGAGTTCAAACTTTCCCCCGGTACGTCGATTGACCTTGCACCGAATTTGCCGCGTTGACTCCTGGCTAACCAATTCGGCAACAGCACCCAAAAACGGGGCAAGGTCACCGTATTGAGATTGGGAGACGCCGCGAGAGAATGTCCCAATTCCCCAATCCTGGGGAACAGTCTCAACCCTCTTTCTTGATGCCTCTACCAGGCTCGCTTCTGTCCGAGCTGAAACAGAGTATATTATTTGTCTGTGACCCATTCGGGTTTTCTGTGATGATAGAAGATGAATGGGCCTACGCCCAATGCCACTATGCCACTTGCGAGGATCGCCAGATATATCGGCGCGCCACTCGTCCATTGGTGGGGAGGCACGAACCCCAACAGTATGGCAGCCGCCGATGCGATCGCCCCTACTCCGCCTACCAGCGGCAAGGCTGGCGTCCGCTACGGACGCGGTAAGTCGGCGTGTGTCTTTCGCAGACGAAGGGTTGCTGCAAACATTAGTACGTAAACGACCAGGTATGATTGAGCTGTGATCGCACTCAATATCCAGAAAGAGCTACTTACATTGGGGATGATTACGAATATCAGCGCGAATAGGGGCACGATGCAGCCCTGGAGAATCAGAATGTTGACCTGGATCCCGTGCCGATTTGTTTTCTGCAGCAGCGGAGGCAGATACCCCTGTTTTCCAACCTTGAGGATGCCCTTGCTTGGGCCGGCAATCTAGGTGATCACTCCGGGGAAGGCTCCGACTATCAGCAGCAAGGCCACCAGCGGCACCGCCCACGACATTTGGAACTTGACCAGGAATGATGATTTGTATGCTTCCATTACACCGGCTGTCAGGCTGATTTGGTCCTTTGGTACGACCAGGGCAATAGCCAGCGAACCCAGAATGAAAAGGCTCAGAATAATCGCCGCCGCGATCAGGATGGCTTTGGGAAAGCTCTTGCCAGGATTGTCAACCTCGTTGGCGTGGACTGCATTCATTTCCATACCGGCGTACGACAGAAACATGCCGACAGCGAAGACAAGGGTACTGAATTTGGTGAAATCTGGTATGATCGCGGCTGCATTGATCGGGATGGCTGGTTGGTTTCCGCCTGCCAGGAAGATGATGGCCAAGATGATGATCAATACTCCCGGTAGGATCATGCCGATGATGACTCCCCGACTGCCCAGCACCCCTGCCAGATTGCCCCCTGGAAAGCCAACAACGTGGGCCCCCAGTAGACGATCAGGATCACAATGGCTGTGAAAAGGCCACTTTTCGCCAGGGTGGGGTTGATGATGAACGCCAACGTCCCTGCCGCGAACGAAAGGACGATGGGGAACCAGATTACGTTCTGTATCCACTGCAGCCAGATAGCCAAGAACCCAAGCTGATCGCCGAAGGCTTCCTTGACCCAATCGAACACTCCCCCCTTGAAGGTAGTTGCCAATTCAGCTGAGACAAGAGCTGAGGGGACGAGAAAGACCACTGCTGCAAAAACGAGGAAGAAGATCGACGACATACCCAATTCGGCATTGCTGGGCAGGCCGCGGAGGCTGGCAATAGCCGCAACGTTCAGCATCGCCAGCATGAACACACTGAGCCGCATCGTTCTTTTAGGACATATTCTCCCCTGTCCAGATCTAGTTGTGATTGAAGCCGGAGCCGCTGGTTGTGGGAATGTGACCCGGTTGGTGATCGAAATGCTTGATATGGCGATCCAGGTCAAGCAGCAGGAGATCCGCCATATCCTGGCTGAATCCTTCCTTGACCACGATGCGCAGCGCCGCCAGGTCTTGTCGGTTGGCAGGGAATGTATAAGCCGGTACCAGCCAGCCGCGGTCTCTCAATCTCTCCGACAGGTCGAAGACAGTGTAGTTGGTGATATCATCTTTCAGTTTGAAGGCGAAAACGGGGATGTCGCTCCCATCTGTTAACAACTCAAAAGGCCCCATGGCGGCAATTTTACCGGAAAGGTAAAGCGCTGTGTCCTGGCAGGACTGTTGAATACGCCGATATCCCTCTTTGCCCAGCCGGAGGAAATTGTAGTACTGCGCTACGATCTGGTTGCCAGGTCGGGAGAAGTTGATCGCAAATGTCGGCATTTTCCCGCCCAGGTAGTTGACGTAGAAGATCAGGTCTTCGGGCAGTTGGGTGCGATCCCGCCAAACGACCCAGCCTACGCCGGGGTATACCAGGCCGTATTTGTGCCCGGAAGAATTGATCGACTTCACTCTGGGCAGGCGAAAATCCCAGGCCAGGTTAGGTTGGATGAATGGGGCCACGAATCCGCCGCTGGCACCATCCACGTGGATCGGAATATCCAGTCCTGAGTGTTCTTGGAGCTGGTCAAGGGCCTGGCTGATCTCCTCGATCGGTTCATAGCTGCCGTCAAATGTGCTGCCAAGGATGGCAACCACTCCGATGGTGTTTTCATCGCAATGTTTGACGGCCTCCACAGCATTCAAATGGTAGCGATTCCCTTCCATCGGAACGAGTCGGGGCTCGATGTCCCAATAGCGGCAGAATTTCTCCCAACAAACCTGGACATTGATGCCCATGACCATGTTGGGCTTGTCGCTCGGTTTCCCGGCGGCTTTTCTTCTGCTGCGCCAGTTCCATTTGAGCGACATCCCACCCAGCATGGCGGCCTCGCTTGAACCGATGGTGGAGGTGCCTATGGCGTCCTCGGAATCCGGAGAACTCCACAGGTGGGCCAACATATTGACACAGCGCATCTCCAATTCGGCCGTCTGCGGGTATTCGTCTTTGTCAATCATGTTCTTGTCGAAGGTCTCGGACATGAGTTGGCGTGCTTCCGGTTCCATCCAGGTAGTGACGAATGTGGCCAGATTGAGTCTTGAATTGCCATCCAACATCAGCTCATCATGAATCAGGTTATAGGCGTTTTGAGGGGACATCTCTTGCTCAGGAATCTCGAACTTGGGAATTTCCCTATCCAACTCACGAGATGCGTAAACCGGGGTGAGGATGGTGTCCTTGTGTTGGAGTTTGCTAAGGCTCTTCGCCGTGTGGATCTGCATCGTTGCGTCTCCTTTCATTATGGGCCATTGCGGTCACAGTAAAGCCTGGTGGCATTGGGCAAGGTTGCGAGGCTCGCGAAATTGTTTCGTAGACGGGCGAAAAGGTCTATTCCACCGCGAAATGAATCGGCTACCTTGGCTATAGTGTACGCAATATCCATCGATAGCGCTAAGTGGGGTGTGTATCCCAGTTTTTATCGCACCTCAGTTGACAGCCGTCGCCCCTTTTGTTATACTGGGGCCACAACTGAATCAAATACACGAAGAAAGGTGCCCCTCGCCCCGGATGGCAGGGCATAATGGCGAAGCCGGTGCCTCTTGCTTTTCGCAAGAGAAGTCCGGCGCTGTCCCGCAACTGTAAGGCTCGATGAGAGCCAAGCCAGGACGCCCACCTGCTTCGTGCATCACGGGCCTTCGCGGACAAGGGTGTGGTGCAGCGCGCAAGCGAAACACACCCCCTGGCAGCATTTGGAAGGGGGTTTTGTTTTGGGCTAAGGCTGGCTCCGAACCTGACTCAGGCGAGTCCGTACTGGATTTTCCAATCCGGGCAACAGCGGTGCGCGTTGCCCACGGTAGTGGCCTTCCGCCGCTCCGATCATCGCTTCCACACGCTACGTACGGAGGAGATTGTGACCACGTTGAAACGTCTTTCCCCTAAGATCAGGTGGCAATCGTTGAGCGCTTTGGCTCTCGGTTTGTCGTTGGTAGCCCTGAGTTTGGGCTTGCTGGCGCTGCTCCCGGTTAGCACCGCCCAGGCCGAAGGGCCGAAACAAAACGATTCTCCCAGCGATACTGTGAAACACGCCTACATCGTCGTTAGCTTTGGCGAGAATGACGTCACAGTCTATCCGATCGCTTATACCGGCGAAATTTCCGTGTTCACCGCCCTGGAACGTTCGGGGTTAATTATCGGCTATGCCGATTCGGGCCAGCACGTCGTGTGCAACATCAACGGCTTTGGGCAGGAAATTGA